>NZ_JACKZU010000051.1:0-29757 GCF_014222165.1 Nostoc sp. 2RC | reverse complement strand
GTGTGGGGAGTGTGGGGAGTGTGGGGGGAAAGATTTTTTCACCATCCTCCCACACCTCCCACACCTCCGTCTCCTCCCACACTTCCTGCTTGCCCAATGCCCAATGCCCCATTCCCTAAATAAACGTTGCTTGGTGGCGAATCAAGTTAAAGAGTTCTTCGCGGGTTTTGTGTTCTTCTTGAAATACACCAACCATTGCACTAGTCACAGTCCAAGAACCCGGTTTTTGGACTCCTCGCATCACCATGCACATATGGGTGGCTTCCATAACAACGGCGACGCCTTGGGGTTCGAGAATGGTCTGAATTGCTTCGGCGATTTGGCGGGTTAGTCTTTCTTGAACTTGCAAGCGGCGGGAATACATTTCCACTATCCGTGCTAGCTTACTCAGTCCCACAACTTTTTGATTGGGAATATAAGCAACGTGCGCTCTACCCATAAATGGCAGCATGTGATGTTCGCACAGACTAAAGAAGTTAATATCTCGCACTAGTACCATCTCGTTATGTCCTTCGTCAAAGATGGCACCGTTAACGAGTTCTTCGAGGGATTGATTGTAGCCGCTGGTTAAAAACCGCATTGCCTCGGCTGCTCGTTTTGGCGTTTTCAGGAGTCCTTCGCGTTCTGGGTCTTCTCCAACACCTAATATTAATGTCCGCACGGCGTCCATCATTTGTTCCATCTGTTCTTCTTTGGGTGAAAACAGATCTGCTTGTTTGCCATTGTGGGTGTTACGATCTGGTCTTGGAGTTATGGCTTCTGCCAAGTCGGAAATTAAAGGCGATTGAGAGTAGTTAGAACCGTTGGAACTAGCGATAGTCATGATTGAGTGTGTGATATGGTTTGGTCATTGGTCATTGGTCATTAGTCATTTGCTCATCGGTCATTCGCTTTAGACAAAGAACAAACGACAAATTAGGGAATTCCCAAAAATAAACAACAGTACATGGTGATTGACTGTTAACTGTTAACTGTCAACGGTTAACAGTGAACTATAGCAATGAAATATTTTTGTACTTGGAAGTCCCTTAGAGTGCGCCTGCACTTGGCATTATGGTTAATTCATCAATAACTGCTTGTTGTGGTAACAAAACTGTGTGGAGAATTAACTCGGCTATAGTTTCTGGGTTTAACATTTTGGAACGGTCTAAATCAGCTTTGACTGTTTCTGTATCCCAAATTTCGGTATTGACTGCCCCAGGACAAATTGCTGTGACGCGAATGCCGTGGGTGCGTTCTTCTTTTGCCAAGGTTTGAGAAAGAGATAACAAACCCGCTTTGCTAACGTTGTATGCCCCCCAATCGGGAAATGCTTGTTTGGCCGCAATGGAGACGACATTGATAATTGTGCCTCCGCCGCCATGCCGCATTGATGGCAATAACGCCGCAATGCACTGAAACACACTGGTGAGATTTAGATCGATTACTTGCTGCCAATCTGAAAGAGGAGTTTCACTTAAACTACCTGTGTATCCTATACCGGCATTGTTTACCAGAATATTTATATCACCAAAGTCAAGGGCGATCGCTTCAATCTTTTCTTTTACTTGGGAGATTTGCCCTAAATCCAATGGGTAAGCTTTCGCTTGCACCCCAGTATGTTCTAAGGCTTCTTTGACCGCCTCCAATTTCTCCACAGAACGGCTGACTAAGGCCACATCTATTCCGGCCTTTGCAAAGGCTAATGCCGTTGCTTTCCCAATTCCACTACTTGCGCCAGTAATTAAGGCACGTCGTTTTTGCTCAGCACTCATGGTGTCTCCCAATTTTTTGGCGATTCCCAAAGCCTAATATCACCCAATTATTCTGAACTTTGAGTTTTGATAGATTAAAGGAATCTAAAAATTCGATGATTGTCATAAGGCAACTGCTATTATGCAGTGCAATAGGTTGTGTATTGCGGATTTTCTCAGTAAAGACTACAAATCATCGTCTGAGAATTTATCCCTTAGACTCAAAGCAAATTACTTAATAATACAAGAGTTACTCAACATCATTGAGTAAGTTTGCCAAACATGCAAATGCCTATGGCTCATTAGATTGTTAAAAATCTTGAGGCACCATAGGCAATTATAGCACTGCTAATAGGCTAATTAATCATTAATGCGCTGCCGTTAATGGGCAATCTCTGTAAAAACACCAATTTTGCGGAATTTTTCATAGCGCAGTTGTCGGCGTTCAACAGCAGTCAAACGATTGAGTTCTTCCAAATTTTCTAACAGCACTTGCTTGAGGGTGGTAGCGGCTTTCAAGGGGTCGGAATGGGCACCACCGATGGGTTCGGGTAATATTTGGTCGATAATTCCCAAATTTTTCAGGTCGTGGGAAATAATTTTGAGAGCGACAGCCGCTTGGGGAGCCTTGCCTGCATCTTTCCATAAAATTGCAGCACAGGCTTCGGGGGTAGCGACGGTATAAACTGAGTGTTCAAACATCAGTAGGCGATCGCCAACACCAATACCTAGTGCCCCACCGGAACCACCTTCACCGATGACTGTGCAAATAATTGGCACATCTAAGCAAAACATTTCCCGCAAGTTGTAAGCGATGGCTTCCCCTTGACCTTGGTGTTCGGCTTCCACCCCAGACCAAGCCCCTGGTGTGTCGATAAAAGTTAAAATCGGCATCCCAAACTTGTTGGCGTGTTCCATTAACCGCAATGCTTTGCGATAGCCGCCAGGATAAGGCATACCAAAATTGCGGGCAATATTGTCTTTGGTATCGCGACCCTTTTGATGACCCAACATCACCACGGGTTGTCCGCTAAGACGCCCGACACCACCAACTAAAGCAGGATCGTCACCACCACAGCGATCGCCATGCAACTCCATCCATTCATCACTAATTGCCTGAATGTAATCGAGAGTACTAGGACGGCGCGGATGACGAGCAACTTGTAATCGCTGGGATGGTGATAAACTACTAAAAATTTCCTCACGCAGTTGCATAGCGCGTGTTTCTAGTTGACGAATTTGACCAGAAACATCGACGCCATTTTCTTCAGCAAGTTGCCGAATTTGATCGATTCGGGTTGCAAGTTCAGCCAGGGGCTTTTCAAAATCCAACAGTAGCGGTTTACGTTCAGTAGTTGCCATCGTTAGGAGTTAAGAGTTACGAATTTTTTAGAGTGAGGAGTGAGGAGTGAGGAGTTAGGAGTGAGGAATGAGGAGTGAGGAGTGAGGAATGAGGAGTGAGGAATGAGGAGTGAGGCACTAGAAAGCCTGAATTGATAAAATTTATCAACTTTTAACTCTCAACTTTTAACTCTCAACTCTCAACTCCTAACTCCTCACTCCTAACTCTCAACTCGTAATTCTCAACTCCTAACTTCTAAACCAACAACGGTCTAAATCCATGTTTCACTGACACCCGACCAATCTGCTCCATTTTGTCTACGGTAATCTGATTGCGTCCCCATGAAAAGTTCGTGTACAACTTCTCAAATTCCAGCAACATGGATTCGGCAAAACAAGCAAACAACTGGCGTGCTGGTACGTCCATATTGACGATTTTCATAATTTTCCAGTCAATATCCAGCGAATGCTCTACAATTCCACCATTTAACACGCGTACACCGGGATGTTGAATTTTTGTTGCTAAATTTTTAGGATAACCACCATCAATCAACAAACATGGTTGTTTTAAAACGGTAGGGTCAATTTCCACACCTTTGGGCATACTAGCAACCCAAACTACAATATCGGCTTGGGGTAGTGCTTCCGGCAAACTCATGACTTTTCCTCGTCCCAGTTCCCCTTGCAATTCTTTGAGACGTTCTTGGTCACGGGCTATGAGCAGAAGTTCTTGAACATCTGTTCTCGCATCTAGCCAACGTGTAACTGCACTACCAATATCGCCAGTAGCGCCACATACAGCAACTGTGGCTTTTGAGAGTTCAATTCCCAGCTGTTTTGATGCTTCTTCTACCTGCCGACTAATAATATAAGCAGTATGGGTATTTCCAGTAGTGAAGCGTTCAAACTCTAGTTTAATGTTGCGGACTTGGCTAAACTGTTCCAACTTAAAATTTTCAAAAATAATCGAGGAAAATCCGCCTAACGCTGTAATATTAATGCCATGTTTTTGTGCGTGTGCCATAGCGTTCAGCACCTTCCGCGTTGCTGCTTTGATGCGACGGGTAGCGAGCATTTCTGGCAAAAAGCAAGATTCTACATAGCGTCCTTCTATTTTCTGTCCAGTGACACTGGTAACAGTGATATTATCAACAATCTGTGGCGGGGCGCTGCACCAAAAGTCTAGCCCTTGATCGGCATATTCTGGGTATCCCAATTCTTGAGCTACTGCTTGAGCGTGTTCTAAACTAGTCAGATGTCCAATTAGACCAAACATGTAATGATTATTAGCCTTGTGCTGTCTTGAGCGCGTGAAATGAGTTGGAAGTTGAAAGTTGAAAGCGAGGAGTTGAAAGTTAGGAGTTGGGAGTTAGGAGTTAAGAGTTAAGTTGAATGTGAATCAAGAGTTGAAAAGCTTTCAATTTTGTTGATGATTCAAAAATGACGGTTTTGTTCCAGCAGGGAAACCCTTATGAGACAATGTGAGTTTTCAATTCACATCATGTGTGAGTTAGCAGTTTCAAGTTCAAGATTGATAATTTTATCAGTTCAAGCTTTCTAAGGCTTAACTCCCAACTCTTAACTACTAACCCCTAACTTCTAACTCCTGACTCCTGACTCTTAACTTTATTAAGCGGCTGCGAGTCCGTGGGCTGACAAACGCATAATCTCGAAAGTTTTGAAACCAATGTTACCTAATGCTTCACCATACTGAATCATAAAGTCTTCTATTAAAGCTTCTTTTTCCATTGCTAAAGTTTTGGCATCGTCGGCTACTTGGTTGAGCATTTTCCAAACAAGTGGCAGGTTTTGGCGATTTGCTTCTTCTAATTCTGCTTTGGATGCGGCAAAGTTTTCTTTGAGCCAAACTTCTCCAAAGTTGAGATGGCTATATTCATCTTTGACGACTCCCTCAGTGATTTTACGGGCAAAGTCATCAGCAACGGGAATATAGATGTTGTATGCTGCGATCGCAAAACATTCAATAATCAAAGACTGAATCAATAAACAAGTGACAACTTTGCCTTGGGCGGCCGCCGTTTGGAAGTTTTGGTGTAGTCCAGAGAAAAATTCCTTAGCAAATTGCAAATCTGGGGTCACTTGTAAATTGCGTCCACAAGCTTCAAATCCTTTCTTGTGACGACTTTCCATCTTAGAAAGACGAACCAATTCTTTTTCGGATTCTGGCAGCAATTGAGCTAGTTGGATGTAATTTTCATGGGCTTCTTGTTCCCCTTCAATCACGATGGCGTTAATCCGGCTATAGGCGTCTTTGTATTTTTCACTGTGGAAATCAATTTCCTGAAATTGGTCTGTAAGCTGCTGCATGGTATGTTTTCTCCTGTAAAACCAAGAATTATTTGACACCAGGATTCAATTTACCCTAAGAACAGAGGGTAATAATCATTGTGGTTTAATTTAACTTAACAAGTAACTATGTTTATAGATTAGCTGTTGCTGGGGTCGATGCTCTAGTACCAGAGAAACAAATGCAATGCTTTGCAACTCATGTCCAAACCAAACTGGAATTTCAAATCTGGCGACTTTGTGAGCTTAGTAGTCTTAGTGCTAGGAGCATTTATCGTTCTCCTACCGCTGTTTGTGGTCTTTCTCACCTCCTTTGCACCAGGGATGGTGAGTGCAAAAGATTTGTCCAAAAATAACTGGTCTTTAGCAAATTATCAGGCTGCATGGCAGCGAGGTAAATTTTTACTGGCGTTTGCTAATTCTACCTTGGTAGCGATCGCTGTGACAGCGTTTCAGATTCTCACTTCCGCTTTAGCTGGTTACGCTCTCGCACGGCTGAAGTTTCGCGGACGCCAAGCTTTGCTGTTGGTTGTCTTAGCTACTTTGGTGATTCCCTTTCAATTGTTGGTAATTCCAATTTTTTTGGTGCTGAAGTGGGGACACCTGATAAATACCTATGGGGCGCTAATTTTACCCACTGCGGTGAACGGCTTCGGTATTTTCTTGTTACGTCAATATTTCCAGACAATTCCCTTGGAGTTAGAAGAAGCCGCAGCCATAGATGGAGCCAACCGACTGCAAATTTTGTGGCGAGTGATGTTACCTTTGGCTCGTCCAGCGTTGGTAACACTATTTTTGTTCACTTTCATCGGTGAATGGAATGATTTGTTTAAACCTCTGGTGTTTACCACACGTCCAGAATTAAGGACTGTACAGTTAGCGTTAGCTGAATTTCAGGAGCAATTTACCAATAACTGGCCTTTAATGATGGCAGCAGTAACAATAGCCACAGTTCCAGTGATGGTATTATTTTTAATCGGTCAGCGTCAGTTTATTGAGGGTATTGCCACCACAGGAATTAAGAATTAGGGGATGGGGAGTGTTAAGTGTTGACTGTTGACTATTAACTGTTGACTGATAAATTAGAAAACCTATGGTTAAAACTGTTCTCTATTCCCCTAACCCTATTCCCTGTTCCCTACCTTCACAAAAAGACTTTTTCAGCAAGCCCTAATAAGATTTTCTTTAACTTAAAGCTTCACTTAACAACTCGCGGTGCATTAATGCTCTATCAACTAAAGATTGTATTTGATCGGGTGATAAAGGATCGCCATTAGCATAATGTTCCATCCAGGTTTTACCAATCAAATTGGAGTCATCTGGTAAAGTTGTTAAATCCCAGCCAGGTATTGCCAATTCTTCCATGAGGCGATTTACCTTAGGATCGTAACTCAGAGCAAAACAGCGACAGCCTTCAGCAGCAGCCATAATTAAGCTGTGCAAGCGCATTCCAATTGCCATTTCGACACCGCGAAACACACCTTTTAAAAGTTGCGGATCTTCAAGACATAAAATCTGGCTGACATCTGGAAGTTGGGGTTGAATAGCTTGAGCAATACTTAAATCTTCACTTTTTTGGAATGGCAGCAGTAAGATAAATGCTTGGGTGGCTTTTTGAAAATCTACCAATGCACGAGTCAAGTTAGCCAAACGTGCTGCTGTCAGTTGGGGATGCGATCGCAACGTTACCGCAATTCTCGGCGCAGGTAAATCCCAAAGTCCTGGTACTGGTTTAGATTCCAATGCCCAAACCGGATCAGGAGCTATGATACAAGGAATTTGCCACTCAGCTAATAAAGCAGCACTAGCGCGATCGCGCACACTGACTTTGGTACAATTTTTAAAAGTTTGCCTTGCTAACAAGCGAGTTTGGGGGCGCACCAACGGGCCGATACCTTGCGCCCAAGCAACAGTTTTCAAACCCAAATTCTGTGCCAATGACATCAGTCCGCCATAATAAAATGGGCTAATAATACTGGTAACGTCTTGAATCAGACTTCCACCGCCCCAAATCAAAGCATCGCAAGAGCGCAAAGCTTGGAGAACAGGTAAAACAGCCATACGATTGTGGGTTTCTACATTGTAGCGATCGCGCGTTTCCTCTGGATTACCCGAAAGCACCACAGGCGTCACATCAGGTGGTAACATTTGCAAAAGCGTTGCCAACAAAGCTTCGTCACCACCATTACCTTTACCGTAATATCCAGATAATAACGCCCGCATCTTTGCCATTTTAGATTTTGGATTTTGGATTTTAGATTATCAACTCGATCGAGAATTCAGAATTCAGAATTCAGAATTCAGAATTCAGAACTCCTAACTCCTAACTCCTAACTCCCCACTTCTATGCACGTTCTTTCGATTCCCACCTGGATTATTCATATTTCTAGCGTTATTGAATGGATTATCGCCATTTGGTTGGTTTGGACTTACGGCGAACTCACTGGTAACCGTAATTGGTGGGTATTGTCCCTTGCCATGTTACCAGCTTTGGTTAGTGCCATGTGTGCTTGTACTTGGCACTATTTCGACAACGCCGAATCTCTTGAATGGCTGGTAATACTTCAAGCTACCATGACCTTAGTTGGTAACATTACACTTTGGGCGGCGGCGGTTTTGATTTGGCGTTCCACAAAGTCCAATAACACTGTTGCACCCCAACCTATTAAATCAAAGCAATGATGTCTAAAGAAACCCTGTTTGCGCTTTCATTATTTCCCTATTTGGGTTTCTTGTGGTTTATCAGCCGTAGTCCCCAAATGCCGCGTTTAGCGCTGTATGGATTTTACGGTACTCTTGTATTTGTCTTCATCACCATTCCCGCAGGAATTTATGCCCAATTGCACTATGGCAAGTCTCTAGCCAACGTAGATTGGTTACACGGCGGTGCAGAAGTATTTTTAACCCTGACAAATATCTTGATTGTGTTGGGTTTTCGGCAAGCAGTCAAGGAATTGAAAAATAAGGAGTAGGGGGTGGGGTACTCTACCAAATTAAGTTCGAGGAAAAGTAAATGGATGTAATTCCAGCAATAGATTTACTAGAAGGTCGTTGTGTGCGACTGTATCAGGGAGATTACGATCGCTCGCAAGTTTTTAGCGAAAACCCGGCTGATGTTGCTAAACAGTGGGTGGAACAAGGTGCTACGAGATTGCACGTAGTTGATTTAGATGGTGCAAAAGCAGGTAAAGTAGTAAATCTTCCAGCAATTGAAGCGATCGCTCAAGCAGTATCGATACCCATTGAAATTGGTGGAGGATTACGCGATCGCACTAGTGTAGAACAAGTGTTCAATCTCGGCGTACAGTGGGCAATTCTTGGTACGATTGCTGTGGAACAACCCCAACTAGTGCAAGAACTTTGCCAAGAGTTTCCCCAAAAAATTATTATTGGTATTGACGCCCGCAATGGCCGGGTAGCTACTCGCGGTTGGCTAGAAACCTCGGAAGTTTTAGCAACCCAACTTGCTGTCACAATGCAAGAATTTGGTGCGGCAGCTATTATTTATACTGATATACATCGTGATGGTACTCTTGCAGGCCCGAATATAGAAGCTTTGCGAGAACTAGCTGATGCAATTAATATACCAGTAATCGCTTCTGGCGGAGTGAGTTCTGTGACCGATTTGTTGAGTTTGCTGGCTTTAGAACCACAAGGTGTGACTGGTGTAATTGTCGGACGTGCCTTATACACTGGGGATATTTTACTCAAAGAAGCATTACAAGCGATCGGCCCTGGGCGAATTCAGGATATACCGCCTAATTTTGGTTTTTCTAGTTTTGCTTGATATTTTCTGCTTTCAGCAAGACTCTAGATTAGACAAATATTTGTCTAATCTAGACACTTTTTGATACTAGTGCTTAAATTGCCGCTTAATTTGGAAAGTAATTCCTGCTGCACCCAAGACCAGAATACCCAATATGGGACTAGATTCAGGAAGACTTACAATACTTAAGCAACGCTAAAGTTGCCATTCACTTAGACACTTCTGTGTCTCTTATTTATTTAAACTTAAATTTTATCTGATATATTTCTGTAATCGATAATATACGTGATGTAGATAACATTGTAGTAAACTTCAAAATTTAATTATGACTAGTCAAGATAAAAACTCCCAGCAAGCATTTAATCCAACACAGGCTAATGCAACAAAGAAGAAGAAACTACAACCTCCTCCAGATATCAAAAAACCAAAGAAAACAGAATAAAAACAGAATTCAGAATTCAGAATTCAGAATTCAGAAACATTAGAAAATCAGAATACTATATAACTGTTCTTCTTTGTATTCAACACGTTGTAGGGGCGCACAATAGCTGTGCGCCCCTAAAAAGTAGTGATACTTTCCTTAATTGAAAAGCCGTATAGCCTCTTAATTTTCCTGAAATTATTAAGCTTGCGTCTCAAATACTCCTGAATTCTGAGTTCTGAATTCTGAGTTCTGAATTCTGACTCCTGAATTCTGACTCCTGAATTCTGACTCCTGAATTCTGACTCCTGAATTCTGACTCCTGAATTCTGACTTATTTATTTTTAACTTGACTCTTTGCCTGTTCTAAAGCTATTTCTTTCATTGCCTGATAGGAATTCACATTGGAAGTACCTTCAATAGCTTTAACTGCCAAATCCTGAACTTGTTTCAGTGCAGATTCAAGTTGTTTAGAAAGATTTTGAATGCGTGTCTCTTGATTAGTAATAGTCTGTTCTAGAGATTGCAGTCTTTGTTCATAAAAGCGCTTTTGCCCTTCTACTTCCTTGGAATATAAATCTGATTTCACCTTAGCTTGATAATGGGCAATACCTTTGCCTTCTTCTGTAGCTTTTTTGATGGCTGCTTCTTTTTCTTTGGGAAAACCCTCTACTTTAGCTTTCAATTCTTCAAATTGTTTTTCTCGTTCAAAAATTGCTTTCTCTCGTTCAGTCCACTGTTTTTCTGTTTCTTGGAGTAATTCCTCTAGCTGCTTATATAATACTTTTTGATGTTGTTCGTATTCGTCATTATCTAGTTGCCGTTGGAGTTCTAGATTATACTTATACTCCGATGCATCCCGTTGGCGAGTTTTATTCAAGTTTTCGTTCCGTTCTTTTATCGTCCGTTGATGTTCTTCTTGTTCTTTTCCCCAGGTATTTCTTCCATCTGCTATTTCTTGCAATAATACTTCAGCACGTTGGCTATATTCTTCTTGATAAGCTTTAGAATTATCTTCATAGGCTTGGATAAGAGTATCCAAAATATCATCAGAAATTTCTAAATTATGTAACTGCTTTAATTGTTGAACTTCATCCTCTAAAGTTCGTCTGATTTCTTCTAATTTAGAAGCTTTAGTTGTCAATTGTTCCGATAATTCATTAGCAGCGCTACCAAAACCTAATTGAATTTTTGCTAAGCTTTCAATTGTATTATTCATCTTTTGTTGGACGCTAGAAAGCTGATTCATAGGTGTTTTTTGCTCTATTTTAGGCTGTTCTTTTGTTACATACTTACTTTGTTTCACAACTTGTTCGAGTTGCGATTTTAGCGCTGCTTGTTCTTTAGCTAACTCCTCATACGCCTGAAGAATTTCTACTTTAGTATTCTTCTCAGTCGGTTTTTTCACCACCACAACAAACCTCCTCTTCAGGAATTGAAAATTAAAAATTATTCCAATAAACTAAAATTATTTAGCACTAGAATTACCAAAAGCCCTCATAGCTAAATCTTGTGCTTGTTTTAATGCTGTTTGTAATTGAGCAGAAATGCCTTCTATTTGCTCAGTTTGTTTCTTAATTGTTTCTTCCAGAGATTGAATTTTTAATTCATAACTCTGTTTACTAGATTCCCATTCTTTTTCAAATAAATCAGCTTCAATTTTAGCTTTTTGATTAGCTTCTTTAATTGCTTCCTCTCTAGCTTTTTTAACTGCTTCTTCAAGTTCGTTCGGAAATGTAGCTACTTTTTGTTGATAATCTGCAAATAGCGGCTGATGTTGGGTGAGTATTTTTTGTCGTTGGTTCCAGTCTTTTTCTTTGTTTTGAGAATTTTCTTGAATTTCTCTTTCTTGTTGACGCTTGATGGCTTCGTAACTGTCTGTATTTAGTTTACGAGTTGTTTCTAATTTATATTGAAATTCTTCTTCTTCTTGCTGGCGTTCTTTGGTTAATAAATCATTATATACTTGCAGTTTTTCTTCATACTCTGCTTGTTCTTTTTGCCATTCTTTCCGTCTGAGAGAAATTTCTTTTTCCAGAATTTCCTTTTTACTAATGCTATCTTGTTCTAAGATTTTGAGTTTTTCTTGGTGTTCTTGGCTTAAAATATCTAGAGTATCAGCAACAACTCTAATTTGCTGAAGCTCTTGTAGGCGTTGAGTTTCAATTTCTATTGCTTGGTTGAGTTCATCTAGTTTGGAGTTTTCTCTAGCTAATTTTTCAGATAATGTATTGAGAATAGTACCAAACTCTAATTGTAAATCAGCTAAGCCTTTGATAATACTATCAACTGTATATCCAGAAGCTGCTTGCAGAATTTCTTGACTTTTTGCTTTTTCCGCTTCCTCTTGTTTAGTTGCTATTTTAAAATCCAGTTTTTTCCTTTGGATCAGAATTTGTTGAAATGCTTGCATTAGTTGTTGTTTGCTGTCCTTGACTCCAACTGTAGTCATATTCCAACTCCGTTCTATAGGCAATAATGTATCGGGTAGCAAGCCATACCAATGACTACCCTATGCAGACATCAGAGTAGCCTTTACATCGTATTTTTAACGCAGTGTAAACACTGAAATAATTACTATTCGACACTTAAGTATACTTAGAATTACCCACAATAGTGTCTTTGTGTTTTTCTAAGTAGATTTTTCCTTTGGAAGGTCAATAGTATTTTTGTACTAATAACTATACCTAATGCAATTTGCCCTTGTCAAGCAAAAAATTGCAGCTATTTGACTAATTAATGACTATTGGCAGGTTGTAGCCTCAGCGTTTTATAGTTATTATTTAGATGCTGTGGCCTATATAACTTTTTGTAAAGTAAATCTAAAAGAATTAACCCTAGTGGAAGCGCGGTTGCACTCAGGTTAGATAATAGATGTAATCATCCTAATTGATACAAGCACAGTCCTAGACTTTTGTGATATCAATGTATACCAGTGAATCGACCAAGTATTCTGCAAGAACAGACATTGGGCAAACCAGCCGAATTCTAGTAGTAGAAGATGAAGAATTAATCCAGGAAATGCTAGCTGTAGCTCTGGAAGAAGAGGGTTACGGGGTGATAACGGCACCTGATGGGCGGTCTGCTGTAGAGTATCTCAAAAGTTTTGAAACCAATTCAGGGGAACTTCCCTTTGATTTGATCATCCTTGATTTGATGCTGCCTCAGATCAATGGTTTAGATATTTGCCGTTTGCTGCGTCATCAAGGAAATCCAGTACCGATTTTAATGCTCAGCGCTAAGGGTAGCGAAACTGACCGAGTTTTAGGTTTGGAAGTGGGGGCAGATGACTACCTCACTAAACCCTTTAGTATGCGGGAATTGGTGGCTCGTTGTCGGGCTTTACTGCGGCGTCAACGCCTCAGTACTTTGCCACAGCTACCAGTATTAAAATTCAAGGATGTGACCTTAAATCCTCAAGAATGTCGGGTGCTAGTTCGGGGTCAAGAGGTGAGTCTTTCTCCTAAAGAGTTTCGCCTGTTGGAGCTATTTATGAGTTATGCCCGTCGGGTGTGGTCGCGGGAACAATTACTAGACCAGGTTTGGGGCCCGGATTTTGTGGGGGATAGCAAAACTGTAGACGTTCACATTCGTTGGTTACGGGAAAAATTAGAGCAAGACCCCAGCCATCCAGAATATATTGTGACTGTAAGAGGTTTTGGCTATAGATTTGGATAATTAGTTTAGATAGTTGTTAGTTTTGAGTAATCACCAAAAAACTAACGACTCAAATGCTTTTATTGGGATTTTTTCTGGGTTTAGCGGTAGGCATTGGGTTTTGGGTTTGGCAACAGGTTCAACTTAACCGCTACCTAAAGCGCGTACTCCAACCGTTAACCCCTCATTCTTACAAAGTGGGACTGCCACTGATTCCTGGGTTACGGCAAGAAATTAAACTCTTGAGACAGCAGCGACAAGATTTGCAACAGTCGCTACAAAGTTATCAAGATGTGCTGGAATTTGCACCAGTGGGATATTTGCAGGTGGACGAGGAAAATCAACTGTTGTGGTGCAATCAGCAGGCGCAGGAAATTTTATATCTGCAAAGGTGGCAACCAGGTCAGGTAAGGTTGTTACTGGAATTAGTCAGGTCTTATGAACTCGATCATTTAATTGAGCAAACTCGTGATTGGCAAAAACCACAGACTAAGGAGTGGGTATTTCACCCGTCTTGTGATAACGCCGCAGAAATGCCGACAATCAAATCTCTAGCTTTGCGGGCTTCTAGCTTGCCTTTACCCGACGGGCAAGTGGGGGTATTTTTAGAAAATCGTCAACCCCTATTAGATATAAATCAAGCACGCGATCGCTCTTTTTCCGATCTAGCACACGAACTCAGAACACCTTTGACTTCCATTCGCTTGGTTGTAGAAACTTTACAAAACCGTTTGGAACCACCTTTAAATCGCTGGGTTAACCGCCTGATGCAAGAAGTTGACCGATTGATTAGCTTGGTGCAAAGCTGGTTAGAACTCACCCAAATGGAAACAAACCCCAACATGCAATTGCAAACCGAAGTTGTGGAATTGCGATCGCTAATTGCATCTGTTTGGGAAAGTTTAGAACCTTTAGCACAGCGACAACATCTGTCTTTGAGTTACTCTGGCCCAGAAAATCTTTGGATTAAGGCAGATCCAGCTCGTATTTACCAAGTTTTTCTCAACTTGCTGGACAACAGCATTAAGTATAGTCTTCCCTCAACTTCCATTCGCGTGCAAGCGAAAATCCTTTCAAAGAAAAATAATCAGGACAATGCTGATGCTTCCTGCCTCGAAATAAATCTTATTGATTCTGGTGTAGGCTTTTCCCAAGCAGATTTACCCCACGTTTTTGAGCGATTTTATCGGGGAGATAAAGCTAGAACCCATTCACCGCAGGATAATAATTCCATAGGGGCGATTGTTGGCAACGGCTTAGGTTTAGCGATCGTTCAACAAATTCTTCTGGCTCACGGTGGTTCCATCAAAGCGATGAACCATCCAGAAACTGGTGGGGCGTGGATGCAAATTCTATTCCCAGAAGTGATGGCAAACTCCCTAAGCCAAGACTATAGTTAAGAATATCTTCACGTTTGAGATTACAAGTGTGAAAGCTGTCCGTTACATTCCCAATCCTCAGAGACCCCAACTTGCACGCGGTATTAGGCGTTTAGAACGGGATGTATTACGCATGGGAGCTTTGGTGGAACAATCATTTCGCCTCAGCCACCAAGCGTTATTTGCTCGTAACCTAGCCGCAGCTGAGGAACTTCCCCGATTAGATAAAAAAATCGATCGCTTTTACAGACAAATCGAATCAGATTGTACAGCGATTATGACGCTGCAATCACCTACAGCACAAGATTTGCGTTGCTTGAGTGCTTTTATGCAGCTTGTTAGGGACTTAGAGCGCATTGGCGATTATGCTAAGGATTTAGCTGAAATTGCCATTAAACTCTTTCCTTATGCACCTCATACGTCTTTACCAGATATTGAAGTTATGTCCCGTCACGCTCAGGCAATGCTAGCAACTAGCTTGGTGGCTTTGGCAGATTTTGATGAAGCCGGTGGGCGGGGTTTAAAAAACTTAGATGATACCGTAGATGATGCCTACGATCGCGTTTATCAAACTTTAGCCCAACAACGCGATGTACCGGGTGTCGTTGAGCCAATTGTACTGTTAGCCCTGGCGATTCGTTGTCTGGAACGTATGGCAGATCACGCCACTAATATTGGTCAGAGAGTGGCATATATTGTCACTGGTCAACGCTCCTAATAAACTTTTTTTCATAACTTTCACTAAATAAAAAACTTCAAACTGTTATTTATCAACGCTTTGAGCAATTTACGCTGAGGCTAAGCAGCCAGTAGACTTCCAAGAGAAGTGGGGAAAAGGGTAAGGGGTAAAGGGGAAAGGGCAAATAAAAACCCTTTTCCCTTTAACCTTTTCCCTTTCCCCCCTCTTGCAAGAGGTCTAGTGTGTTACGGGGATTCTCTACTCATAGGGAAAATCCCTAGACCACACTGATATCAAGTTCGGAAAATCACTTACGATTAAAAATTCTCCGCGTCCCCCCGTCTACCCCTCTTTGCGTCATTGTTATCCTAAGTATTTAGGCGTACCTGATATGATTCCTTGTTATACAAACTGGCGTTTCAGGAACGTACCAAGATTCCCAAGCCTAGACCAGCACCAAAAATATTGGTATTCTTCAGTATCATTCACCAAAATATTAACGGGGAACGGGGAACAGGGAACAGGGAACAGGGGCTGGTATAACAGGAAATCAAACCACAGAGAACGCAGTGAAAAGTTTGAGGGTAGGTTTCTTCATAGATTTTCAAGACAGGCAAGTTTCTAAGCCTTATATGAAAGATATGAAATTGGTCTTTTCCCTACTCCCTACCAACAAGTTAGGATTAATTCCAACTCAGCCCTGCTACAAAGTTTTTGCAATCATATAAGTTTGAATTAATTACCAAAGAATCAAGTTAACTAAATATTTTACAAAAAGCTTACCTTTTCTTAAACTTGCACAATTAAAGTAACGGGTGAACAGTTAAATAACTACCTGAATTTTTCACTATCTCAGTATGTACACCGCTCAAACCAAAAGCTGTTGTGATGATAAAGTCTTGATTTAGCTGCTATTCATTGAACTTTTAGCATAAATAAATACTCAATATCAAAAATATTAGATTTTTTTAAAAAATTGAGCAGCAATATTCCCCACTAGTTTGTGTGGTTACGGTTCATGATGTATTCCACAATTTCCAGTCCTAACCCTGTTGAGCTATCAAAAAACTCTGCTGTAGAAGGGCAGGTATCGCAATACTTATTTAGTCGTCGAGAAGTAATTCCGCCACAAAATGATGTACTTTGGCGCATTGAACACGGCGCAGTTCGTACACTAACTTGGAGTGAAGACGGAACATTCATCACTCTCGGTTATTGGGGACTAGGAGATCTCATTGGCTATCCTTTGTCTAGAATTAAGCCCTATCAAATCGAATGTTTAACCTGTGTAGAAGTTAGTGTCGTGCCCGCTCATCTGTGGCATCAAGACGTTGATGCTTTATTGTCTCACATCCAGCAAACGGAAGATTTACTGAGCATAGTCCATCGCAAACCGATTTCCTTGCGTTTATTGCAGTTTTTAGTCTGGTTAAGCGAAAAATTTGGACGTGACATAGACAAAGGAAAACTGATAGATCTAAATATTACTCATCAGGATATTGCAGAAGTTTTAAATACTACGCGAGTAACAATTACACGTTTACTACAGCAATTCGAGGAAGAAGGAACAATTTTACGTCACAAACGCCGCATTATTTTGCGGTTACCGAAAAACATTAATTAGTAGTTTTAATTCAGTAGTATATTAATTTGCTTGTATTAATCAGAGGACTTAAGGTATAATCGGTGCTGTGATTTTGTGTGAAATAACTCAAAAGTAAAATGTTTTAAGCATTTTACCATTATTGGATTAGTAGGTGTGAGTGAAAGTAAAAACATGACAAAACAATTCTGGAATCTGATTAAATTTAGTCCAATTGTTGTCGCTGCTACATTTTGCACAGCAAATGCAGCTTTGGCTGATGAAGTTAACGGCCAAATAACAAATGTTGCTCAGTTATCTGAAGCTCAAGAATCTAATAATATAGATCAGGTAACATCAGTTTCTCAGTTTTCCGATGTCCAACCTACAGATTGGGCATTCCAAGCTTTACAATCTTTAGTTGAACGCTACGGCTGTATTGCAGGTTATCCTAACAGCACCTATCGCGGTAACCGTGCTTTGACCCGTTACGAATTTGCCGCAGGGTTGAATGCTTGTTTAGACAGAGTTAACGAATTAATTGCTACAGCAACCGCTGATTTGGTAAGCAAACAAGACTTGGCTACCTTACAGCGCTTACAAGAAGAATTTTCTGCGGAATTAGCAACTCTGCGCGGTCGTGTAGATGCTTTAGAAGCTCGCACTGCTGAATTAGAAGCTAATCAATTCTCCACTACTACCAAGTTGGTTGGGGAAGCAATTTTCAATGTATCTCAAGCTTTTGGTGACACAAGGGCCGTTCCAAGTGGCGATCCCGTTCAAGACTTAGATGCCAACACCACTTTTGACGATCGCGTTCGTTTGAATTTGTACAGCAGCTTCTACGGTACAGACCAGTTGCAAATCCGTTTGAATGCTGGCAACATCATTTCTAACGCTGGTGTAACCGGTACTAACATGAGTCGCTTGGGCTTTGACGGTAATACAACAAACAGCGTTAGCATCGATAAAGTTAACTATGCATTCAACTTCGGTGATGCAGTGCGGGTGAAAGTTGATGCAGTTGGCGGTGAATTATACGAGAACGTTAACACTTTTAACCCTGACTTTGCTAGCTCTGGTAAAGGTGCGCTCTCTCGCTATGGACGTTTCAGCCCCATCTATCGCCAAGGTCAAGGCGGCGCTGGTGTGACTGTTACTTTCAATCCTAAAGGTGCCATCAGTTTGAGTGGTGCTTATCTAGCTAGAACTGCTAACGACCCCACCATTAATAATGGTTTGTTTAATGGTGATAGCGTTATCTTTGGTCAGTTATCTTTCCAACCCAGCAAAGCGTTTAATATTGGTCTGAGCTACGCCCGTACTTATCAAACTGATACTGTTGCTAACAACCTTTTCCAAGGTACAGGTAGCACTTTTGCTAACAACCCCTTTGGAGCTGGTAGTCGTGTTGAATCGAACAACTACGGCGTACAAGCTACCTTCCAATTTAGTCCTAAATTGGCTTTGAGTGGTTGGGGTGGTTATGCAACAGCTGATGCCAAAACTGGTGTGAATGCGGGTACAGATGCAGATTCCTGGTGGTGGGCTGGCTCCCTTGCTTTAAAAGACTTTGGTGGAGAAGGTAACGTCTTAGGTGTTATTTTTGGTCAACCACCCAGAATTAGTGGTGGTAGCATCAAAAATGTTGCCGCTAACGTGAACCTAGACGACGATACCTCCTATCACTTAGAAGGTCTTTACAAGTTCAAGGTCTCCGATAATTTGCAAATCACCCCTGGTTTGTTGGTAATCTTCAATCCAGAAAACAACGATGCTAACAATACCATTTATGTAGGTACACTACGTACTACTTTCAGCTTCTAAGATCCAGAATTAGGGACTAGAAGACTGTTGACTGTTGACGGTTCACAGAAAACAGTCTTCTAACTGAAGCAAAATAATTTATAGCAGGTAAGAAGCAATAGGCAACAGGGAAAGAATAGTCTCTTGGTGTCTGGGTTTGACGGTACATTTATGTCCTAAACTATGCTTCGACTGCTACATTTATTTTTTGAATTTCCTTATAAAAGCAAAATCCCACCTGAAGGTGGGGTTTTGTTTTGTGAGAAAAATGGTTATGTCGGATTGTAATCAGGCTGATTTGATACATCTTTTGGGCGGCGATCGCTACTCCAAGCCCACCAAACACAACCACAATGACAAGAATAGAATTCTTGCCATTTGCGACGACGGTCTTCTGTAATTACAGGCGATCGGCGATTTAACCAAACTTTTTCAGCTTCGAGGCTACTTGAGGAGCAGCTAGGACAACAAAACTCGTAAGCGTGTATCGCCTGATTTGTCCATTCAGGTGAGAGGGGAGCAAAAGCGTCCATGATTAGGACAGTGAGTAGGGAGTACAGAGTGGTAAATAGTGTAGTTCAATTAATTGAAAAACACTGTCATAATTAGCAAATCAATTTTCCTAAGAATTTGTCTATTCTATTGATAAATCTTAATTTAGATAATTAGCATCTTGTTCCTGAGATGACTCTCAAATCAGAGAAACTTGATATTTTCACAACTAGTCAGTGTGGACATTATGACTAATAATTAAAGTTATGGAGCCAAATGCTGAGATTCGCCGTTTATTAGATGTGATGCCTGCTTCTGGTCGGATGACGACAAAAATTGTTAGCAAGCCAGAACAAGCAAAAGTGATTGACGCCTCCTTTCCTCAACCCTGGAATCAGGCGCGACCAATATACATTAATTTCGATTTGTGGCGTCGCCTAACAAAGCCACAACGAGACATGCTGCTGTTGCAGGTGGTTAGCTGGTTGACCGGAGTGAGGTGGTTTAAACCGGACATTTATCAAGGTATAGTGCTAGCGGGATTGTTGGGTGGATTATTGGAAGCAGCACAATCAGATGTGGTGGGTGTAGCTGTAGCTGGAGGATTAAGTGCGATCGCTTTTGTTCGCATCTGGCGGACTAACAAATCTCAAGAGTCAGAGTTAAACGCTGATGTAGCAGCCATTCGGATAGCACAACGGCGCGGTTATTCAGAAGTCGAAGCTGCACAACACCTGTTATCTGCAATTGAAGCGGTAGCCAAAATTGAAGGACGTTCTAGTTTAAATTTTAGCGAATTGATTCGTTGCCAAAACTTAAGAGCGATCGCTGGTTTATCAACAGTGAGTATACCAGAAAATTATCAGTAGAAATAAAGAATTTAGAAGTCACCAGACAAAAAATAAAAGTTGCTCATTGATATAGTTTTACTAGTTAACATGTTCAGCCTATTTTAGAAAATTAACTAAACGCCAAAGCGAATTTTCCAGTCTATTGCTTTTAACACCATAAATTTATCCAATTTAATATAAAAACCTTTACGCACCAATGTAAATTAACTCTTTCCATAACTGGAAAAGAAACAAAATTTAATTTTGCAATCACAATGTTCCACAACAAAATCACCCAATATACTTCCAGGTTAACTTTTTCTTCTCCCTGGTTGATTATAAGTATTTTTTCTGCACTTGGTTTAATAGGTATTATTAACCATTCCATGTGGCGAGATGAACTAAATCCCTGGCTGATTGTCAGAGATAGCGAATCTTTTGGAAATTTAATTGCAAATATTCGTTATGAAGGTCATCCTGTTCTATGGTATTTTTCTCTGGCACTTTTGAGAAAAATAATTGATGATCCTTTGATTCTGCAAATTTTTCATTGGGGAATTACTGTCGCCTCAGTTACTATTTTCTGGTTATATAGCCCTTTTAATTATCGACAAAAATTTTTGTTTTCGTTTGGTTACTTTACTTTTTACGAATATCTTTTAATTTCTCGTAACTATGCCTTTAGTATGTTATTTGTTTTTGTCTTTTGCACAATTTTTACATCGAGAAAAATAACTTACATTTATTTGGCTATTGTACTGGGCTTACTAGCAAATAGTAGTGCCTATGGTTTATTAGTATCATTTTCTTTGTCACTAACTTTGCTAGCTGAATTGTGTTTTGATAGCGAACATCGCAAGCAATATTTTAGCAAAAGTCAAAAATATGATTTGTTTTTAAGTATTTTTATTATCTTATTTTCTTTTATTCTATGTATTTATATTATTACTCCACCTACAGATAGTTACCTTTATGGCGGCTTAAACAATGGTTGGATAATGCAATTAGATTTTCGGCATTTTTTGAGAAGTATAGGTAGAATTTTTGGCAGTTATTTATTAATTATTCCTCAACATAAAAGATGGATAGATTTAATTATTTGTTCAATAATTGTTTTATTGATTGCAACTTTAACGTTGATTAAATTATCTAAGAAGCCAGTTCCTTTATTCTTGTACATAACAGGCAATTTTGTCATACTAGCCTTTACATACCTGAGATTTCCAGGTATGCCAAGGCATTTTGGACATTTCTATTTAATTCTGATAGCAAGTTTATGGCTAGCAAATTATTATCAAGAATCTCTAGGTTTATCCAATAAGTTTTCTCTTCGTCCAAATTTAATTAAATCTGTTTATAAATGGCATCATATTGTTTTGATGTTAATTCTTTACATCCACTTTTTGGGTGGTATTTATAGTTTTTCAAGAGATTTAGTTGTACCATTTTCTGCAAGCCGTCAAACAGCTCAATATATTAAAAAATCTGGATTAGATAAGGAATTTATTGTTGCTAGTCGAGATGCCAATATGGCTGCTTTATCGGGTTATCTCAATCGAAAGTTTTACTATCCTGAGCTTAAACAAATGGGAAGCTTCACCTTATTTAACAAAAATCGTCAAGATGTTGAACAAACTGAAATATTAAACCAAATTAACTCTCTATTCAAAAATCAAAGAAACCAAAATAAAATTTTGTTAATTTTAAATAAAAAACTCGATGTCAACCGCAATGATTTGAAAATTACTTGGATTAAAGATTTTGAAAAGAACTGGATCGATAGCGAGCGCTATTATCTTTATTGGGTAGATAAAGTATAGGGATGATAAACCACATAATTTCAGAGTTATAAGTCAGATTATGGCAGTCTAGAGCAAAAGATATTTCATGAAAGAGTCCTGTGTTGTTGGGGGTTTTACAGGGTTGCTTGATTTCAGAAACAAAAGGCTTGATTGTTCTACAAGCAAAATGTATCGCCAAAACACCCAAAATTCAACCTTTTGTATCCTTTGATGAGTTTACTGCTGCTGATAAGTAGCTGTGATGGGTAAGCCTACTTTAAACTGGAATAATAGAGTGTGTGGTTAATTGACCTAGATTTCACAGACTGAGGAGTTTAGTGATACCTTCTCGGTATTGGTGATGAACTACTGACCTTGTGTGGTAAAACTTAATTTAAATTCTGTCAGTTACTAACGGAGTTGGTGAGAATGAACTTTATACTTTTTGTCTTAGCAGTAGTTTATGTAGGCGGCGTTTGGAAATTTTGGACAGGGTTTGCACGGACTAATTTTAATCCAAGTTTGAGCAATCGTATTGGTTTATCTTTGCTGTGGCCAGCTTTGTTTATTACTAATTCATCCTATCGTCGCAACTTTAGAAAGGCATTAAAGGGCTAGATTTTACAAAACAAAATTCAGTACACCCTACTTAACTTTCTTTGAAATCTAGTGTATTTCTTAATAAAAATGTGACCTACAACCCCCCTTTCCTAGTAGGAAAGGGGGGTTGGTTCTACTCATCCTAAAAGGAGAGAAATTAGGGAAGGGATAAGTTCCTAATGTTTATTTGGTAAGGAGATGGATTGCTCCACCTACAGCAGCACCGTCAATAGCATTACCCAGAGTATCTTTGCGATCGCCAGTGATTACACCAGTCAATGCGCTAGCACCTGCACCAACACCGATGTCTTGAGCGGCGTTGCGGTTATTCCGATCTCTTCTGAGTCCGTTTGCACCGTTCACGGCTGCACCTGTGGCACCGCCCTTAACAGCATTACCTAAGAAATCACCATTTCCCCTAATAGCTCCGGTTACCACATTGGTAGCAGCCCCGATACCGATATCACGTAGTACGCGATCGTCGGCAGAAGCTTGTTGAGCGGGTACTATAGTAACACCAGCTAAACTTGCAGCCATGAGGCTGGGTAAAAGTGTGCGCTTTAGGATTGTATTCATTATCTTAACCTTCTCAAAACATCAAACAATTGAATAAAGTTCAAAGTTACTGAGTCAGACAAAATCTGATTTTTTGGTTTGGACGACAGCAACTATTTATTGTTTGAGAACACATACATAATGACATTTACAAAGTCATAATTACTTCTACTTAAAGCATGAAATTCTCCTCAGTCTAGAGAAAGCTTTGGTTATTTAGTAGGTAATTCTGGGGAATACCCATTGACAAAATCAATTAAATATGTAGTTAAGTTTTCGGAGATGCAAGTTTGATTTGTAATGCTAAATCGGGTAGTGTTTACCCTATCTATCTCAAGGTATGCCAAAATATTTAAACTAACTCATCAGGGTTAATGTTTAATTCTCTGAGCTTAGCAGCCAAGCGTTCTGAACGCTCCCACCCTGTTTGTAGCAAATTACCTTCATTATCCCACCAGCGCAACCAAGGTAATTCGAGATTTTGATAGCGACCTTGCCAGATTCCCAATTCTACAGCCATATTTACACCCAATTTTCTAAATTCAACCCTTGCACTCTCAGCAAATCAGAATCATTAGAAACCAGAATTAAACCGCGTGTAATTGCTGTAGCCGCAATCAATATATCTTGTTCTTGTATTGTAAAACCCCTGCGTTGTAAATCCACATGAATCTCGCAGGCTTTTTCAATAATTTCTATATCATCCAAAAATAAAACTTCATATTTTCTAGAAAATTCATTAAACTCTGCTAGCTGCTTCGTGGCATTTGCATACAAAAGTCCTCTTTTAACTTCATAATAAGTTATGCAGCTGATAAAGACTTCTTGCCCTGAACGATTAGCATCCTGTAGTTTTCTAGTAACAGTTGAATTTCTTCTCAAAATGTAACTAACAATATTTGTATCTAATAAATAAGTCACTCGATTTATTTTCGCTTTACTGCTTCATCGTACATTTTGATTTGCTCTGGGGTCAAATCATTCAACGTACCTGATACAGCTTCTAAGACAAGAATTTTATCAATTCTGCGTGTCAGTTCATGCTCTGTAATAGCTTTCATTTCTTCTGGCGTAAACTGGCCAAACATATTTACTAACATTTCTATCATTTCTTGTTTGTCTAATTTCAATTGATATAGGTTATTATCTTGAAATAATTTTTCTACAATTGGTAATATTTGAGCAATTAAAACATCTCTTTGGCTTGAAATTTCCTGCATAACTTCCTCCCAATGATTTACCAAATTACTCCAATTATAAACAATTCCCCTCAGCGAACCTCTGCGCTTACCTTGGCGCTCCTCTGCGTTTAAAAAATAAAAAAAGGCGGGCTTTTCGGCCCACCCTACAAAAGATTAAAAGAATATTCTGTTGCTATTAACCCAATAATTGCTTAGCTTTAGCTAACACATTATCAACGCTAAAACCAAACTTCTCTAAACAAACACCGCCAGGAGCAGAAGCACCGAAGCGATCGATAGTGACGGTATCGCCTTCAGTACCTACATACTTATGCCAACCGAAACTAGAGCCAGCTTCCACAGCCAAGCGCTTGGTAACGGCTTTTGGCAATACAGACTCTTTGTAAGCTGCGTCTTGTGCTTCAAACAAATCCCACGCAGGTAGGGAAACAACACGCACTTTCTTGCCTTCGGCTGTGAGTTTCTCAGCTGCGGTGACGGCGAGGCTCAATTCTGAACCAGTGGCAATTATAATCAACTCTGGTGTACCGTCGGAATCCACTACTGTGTAACCACCCTTGGCAACACCTTCAATGGAAGTACCTGCCAAATTGGGGACGTTTTGACGGGTGAATGCCAACAAAGTAGGAGCATTTTCCTTTGCTCTTTCAACTGCTACTTTATAAGCACCAGAGGTTTCTGTTCCGTCTGCGGGACGAAGTACCGTCAGGTTAGGAATAGCCCGTAGAGAAGCTAGGGTTTCGATGGGTTGGTGGGTGGGGCCATCTTCACCTTGTCCAATGGAGTCGTGAGTCATCACCCAAATCACCCCAGCCTGAGATAGGGCGGATAAGCGGATGGCAGCACGCATGTAGTCTGTGAAGATTAGGAAGGTCGCACCGTAGGGAATTAATCCCGAACCATGCAACGCGATACCATTACAGATGGCACCCATACCGTGTTCCCGGACACCAAAGTGGATATTGGGGTTTTGGTATTGCCCTTTTTGGAAGTCACCTTTACCCTTGATTTCGGTCAGGTTGGAGTGAGTCAAGTCAGCAGAACCACCGATTAACTCAGGTAAAACTGCTGCTAGCTTGTTGAGACAGGTTTCCGAGTGTTTGCGGGTAGGCGCTGCTTTGTCTTCTGCTGTGTAGGTGGGTAGTACTTTATCCCAACCATCAGGCAGTTTACTGGTTACATAGCGTTCAAATTCGGCTGCTTCTTGGGGATACTTCGCTTTGTAGTCAGCAAATACTCCATTCCACTCGTCTTCATAGCCTGCGCCACGTTCCACTGCTTTGCGTGTATGGTCAAGAACGTCTTGGGGAATTACAAATGGCTCGTATTCCCAACCCAAGTTTTTACGAGTCAGTGCTATTTCGTCTCCACCCAAAGCAGCACCGTGAACGCCGGCGGTGTTTGCTTTATTGGGGGAACCGTAACCGATGGTAGTTGTTACCTTAATAAAAGAAGGTTTATCGGTGACAGCTTTGGCTGCTTCAATTGCTTTGGCGATCGCTTCTAGGTCAGTGTTACCTTCTTGAACGTGTTGGATATGCCAACCGTAAGCTTCAAATCGCTTGGAAACATCTTCAGTAAATGCCACATCTGTGGAACCGTCGATGGAAATGTGGTTGTCGTCGTACAGAGCGATGAGTTTGCCTAATCCCAAGTGTCCTGCGAAAGAACAAGCTTCACCGGAAATCCCTTCCATGTTGCAACCGTCACCTAAAATTACGTAGGTGTAATGGTCAACAATTGTGGCATCGGGTTTATTGTATTTAGCGGCGAGGTGTGCTTCTGCGATCGCCAAACCGACTCCGTTGGCAATTCCTTGACCTAGCGGGCCAGTGGTGACTTCCACGCCCTCAGTGACAAAGTTTTCCGGGTGTCCGGGAGTTTTCGATTCCCATTGACGGAATTGCTTGATATCTTCAATCGATACGCTGTCGAAGCCTGCTAGATATAGCAGGGCATACTGCAACATCGAGCCATGGCCGGCGGACAAGACAAAGCGATCGCGGTTAAACCATTTGGGATTTTTGGGATTAAACCGCAAAAAGCGATCCCATAGTACAAAGGCCATGGGAGCCGCGCCCATCGGCAGCCCTGGGTGTCCCGATTTTGCCTTTTCTACGGCGTCAATAGCCAAGAAGCGGATCGAGTTAATACAAAGTTCTTCGAGGGATTGGGTTGCAACAGCCATAATATGATTGTTTTTAACGACGGGTTAGCACTCTTTGAGCTTCTCACTCTATGTTGGGTTGATTTTTCACTAGCTAACAGTTAACAGTTAACAGTTAACAGTTTTATTAATTAGGATTTGAGTTTCCCATATAAACGTGGTAACTGTTCATTGATAACTGACACCGATCAAAATTCCCACAGTATCATCATCATCCCATTCTCGATCGTCGATGGACAAGCGGGATGTCCTGAGTTTCTGGTGATAAATCAAGCTGATAATTGGGTCATCTTGAACCCTTGCCCCACATCAGAATGATATCTATGGTACTTTTGGTACTGGGTATGGGGCATGGGGCATAGGGCACTTGTACTGAGCGTAGCCGTTGGCGCAGCCTCTCGCAGAGAAGTATGGGGTATGGAGAGATGAGAAAGAGAATAACTCCTAACTCCTAACTCCTAACTCCTAACTCCTAACTTCTAACTTGTTTTAAAGGTATTTCTTAAAGGCTAATGTGACATTATGACCGCCAAACCCAAAGGAATTGGATAGTGCCACTTCAACTTTTTGAGTGCGGCTAGAGTTTGGTACGTAATCTAGGTCACATTCTGGATCGGGATTTTCGAGGTTGATTGTTGGAGGAATTCGGTCGTTAGCGATGGCTAGTACCGTTGCCACTGCTTCAATACCTCCAGAACCGCCCAATAGATGACCTGTCATCGATTTGGTGGAACTGATTGCCACTTGATAAGCATGTTCTCCCAAAGCTTTTTTAATGGCTGAGGTTTCAGTGGAATCGTTAGCTGGGGTGCTAGTGCCGTGGGCATTGATGTAGCTGATTTGTTCGGGAGTTATTCCTGCATCCTTGAGAGCGAGTTCTATGGCTCTTGCTGCACCTAGTCCACCGGGTACGGGGGAAGTTATGTGGTAAGCGTCACAGGTCATACCATAGCCAATCATTTCGGCATAAATGTGAGCGCCACGAGCGATGGCGTGTTGCAGTTCTTCTAAAATTAAAATTCCTGCACCTTCACCCAAAACAAATCCGTCACGATGGCGGTCAAAGGGACGGCAAGCATGTGCTGGGTCATCATTGCGAAAAGAAAGTGCCTTGCAGGCAGCAAATCCAGCCACAGACAATGGTGTGACAGCCGCCTCTGTACCGCCACAAATCATTGCTTGGGCATATCCCCCTTGAATTAAGCGAAAAGCATCTCCGATGGCGTTGGAGCCAGCGGCGCAGGCTGTAACAGCACAGGAATTTGGCCCTTTAGCCCCTGTGTGAATTGCTGTGAGTCCTGCTGCCATATTGGCAATCATCATCGGTATCATAAATGGACTACAGCGATCGGGGCCGCGATTGAGGTAGATAGTTTGCTGGTCTTCTAATACTTTGATGCCACCAATGCCAGAACCGATCATGACACCCACCTGTTCCGCGTTTAAGTCATTGATAACTAACTGCGCGTCAGATATAGCTTGTTTTGCTCCCGCAACCGCAAATTGGGCAAATCGATCCATGCGCTTGGCCTCTTTGCGCTCCAAGTAATCATGTGGATCGAAGTTTTTCACTTCACCAGCGATGCGGCAGTCATGGCGAGATGCATCAAAAAATGTGATGTAGTCAATGCCATTGCGTCCACTCAGTAATCCATCCCAATATTCTGTTGCTGTGTTACCAATAGGTGTAATCGCGCCAACACCAGTTACAACAACGCGTTTACGTGTAATATCTGTCATGATTCAGTTAAAGGTGGCGAAAAAGCGAAAAGTCGGTGCGCCGGCGTCCAGCGTATGAAGTAGCGATTCGCCGTGCTTGTGAGGGTCTGTCTGCGGCAACGCCAAGGGCGAACAGAACTTTGAATACGAAGCAGGCAAATAATTCGAGATTAGCAACTAGGTACTGGTGACTAGGTGCAAGAGAAAAATCTTCCCAATCCCCAATCCCCAATCCCCAACTGTCAGTTAAGCTGATGTGGTAACTTTGTTGCTAATGTAATTTACAGCGTCTTGGACTGTTAAAATTCCCTCGGCAGCTTCGTCGGGAATTTCAATATCAAATTCTTCTTCCAAAGCCATTACTAATTCAACCGTATCTAAGGAATCCGCACCTAAATCTTCCATAAATGTGGATTCTGGTTTGATTTCGGTATTCTCGTCAAGGCTAAGTTGTTCGGCAACGATTGTTTTAACTTTTTCAAAAAGTTCCGTTTGGCTCATGGATATCAAGTCCTTAACTAATTGCTAGAATCTGCTCATTATAGGAGACATTTTTTTGAGCATATACATCTTATCGTCAAGCGCGATCGCCCGTACACTGCCAACGGTTTTTCTGTTAGAAAACTGCTGCCCCCTCGGTTTTCTTTGAACAGCTCAACAGTAGGGTGCGATCCGCCATCACCAATACCATGTAAATGCTTTTGTTTGCTGATTGATTATTGTCTAGAGCGATCGCTCTAATCCAAACTATAGTTATATGCTATCTCAGACACTGAAATACGCTTACTTTCCTGGCTGTGTTGCTCAAGGAGCATGTCGAGAACTTTATCAGTCAACTCAAGCCCTGACTCAAGCACTGGGCA
This sequence comes from Nostoc sp. 2RC, assembly GCF_014222165.1. NCBI lineage: Bacteria > Bacillati > Cyanobacteriota > Cyanophyceae > Nostocales > Nostocaceae > Nostoc > Nostoc sp. 2RC. The sequence continues at coordinate 877 of NZ_JACKZU010000051.1, read as the reverse complement.
TTCAACTAGTTGAACTCAAAAAAGCCGCTTGCTGTGGTTCTGGCACTTTTAAAGAAGATTCCCAACTCCTGGAAGATACAGTCAACGCCAGAAATATTGCCCTAGCAGAAGAATTAAATCTGCCGTTACTTACCCATTGCAGCACTTGTCAAGGTGTTATCGGTCACGTCAACGAACATCTCAAGGAATGCCAAACTAGCAATCCTAGCTACATCGAACGAGTTAATGGCTTGCTGCACCAAGAAGGCTGTTCGCCTTATCGCGGTAGCACTGATGTCAAACATCTCCTCTACGCCTTGGTAACAGATTACGGTTTAGAGGAAATTACCAAACGCGTGACTCGGAAATTAACTAATTTAAAATGCGCGGCTTTTTATGGCTGTTATCTTCTCCGCGCTCAAAAGTCCATGCCCTATGATGACCCTTTCCAACCAGAAGCAATGGAAAATGTTTTTCGGGCGGTGGGTGCAACACCAATTTATTACCAAGGTCGGACACAATGTTGTGGTTGGCCGCTTTCTAGTTATGCCACTACCCAATCTTTCAAAATGGCAGGGATGCATATTCAAGAAGCCTTAGCTGCTGGTGCTGACTGTATAGTGACACCTTGTCCTTTGTGCCATTTAAATTTAGATTCCCGCCAGCCAGAGGTAGAAAAGGTAATTGAACAACAGCTAGGTTTACCAGTGTTACATTTACCCCAGTTAATAGCTTTGGCTGTAGGAGTCAATCCCAAAGAACTGGGTTTAGAACGTCACGTTGTTTCTACAAAGCCAGTGTTAGAGAAATTGGGCTTTTTTTGATGGTCAATAGTCATTAGTCCTTTGGTAATAGACCTGCTTTAAAAATGGGGACTGGGGACTACGGAGATGGGGAG
>NZ_JACKZU010000518.1:0-4144 GCF_014222165.1 Nostoc sp. 2RC | reverse complement strand
TCTCCCCAATCACCAGTCCCTTACTATCTGAAGCCTATATCTAGGCACGAGTGATGGAAATCAGCTAACCTAGCTGAATTACAAGAAAATTGCATCTCGCCAAGTGTTGGGAGTCAGCCTGTGAACCTCGGTCAATGGATCGGTTTAATTGCGATCGTTCTTTCTTTATACATTTTGTGGCAAATTCGAGAAGTATTATTACTGATGTTTGCCGCAGTTGTCTTAGCCACCACTTTAAATCGGCTAGCAAAACGCTTCCAACGTTCAGGGATGAAGCGCGGACTCGCTGTGGTGTTGTCAGTCGCTATCTTTTTTGCAGTAATTGTGGGTTTTTTCTGGCTAATTGTGCCACCTTTTGCACAGCAGTTTCAAGAATTAACTTATCGGGTTCCCCAAGGATTTCAGCGCTTTAATACTTGGCTAGATGCACTTAGAACCCGCATCCCTAGTGAGTTGGTTCCCTACGTTCCAGATATCAACAGTCTCATCCAACAAGCACAGCCTTTTGTAAATCGGCTAGTGGGAAATTCCGTCGCTTTTGTCTCTGGTTCCTTGGAAGTGCTTATCAAAGTTTTACTAGTGCTAGTTTTAACAGGAATGTTGTTAGCCGATCCTGTAGCTTACCGCAAAGTTTTTGTGCGGCTTTTTCCTTCATTTTATCGGCGACGAGTGGAGGGAATTTTAAACAAGTGCGAAATTTCTTTGGGAGGGTGGGTAACAGGCGCTCTTATTGCTATGGGTGTAGTGGGATTAATGAGTGTAGTTGGCTTATCTGTTTTGGGTATCAAAGCAGCACTGGCTTTAGGGGTTTTGGCTGGATTTTTAAATTTAATTCCCAACCTCGGCCCGACACTGAGTGTAGTACCAGCAATGGCCATCGCTTTGTTAGACGAACCTTGGAAAGCGATCGCTGTTTTGATTCTCTACTTTATTATTCAACAGGTGGAGAGTAATTTCATTACGCCCATTGTCATGGCGCATCAAGTTTCATTGTTACCAGCTGTCACCTTAATTTCTCAATTATTTTTCGTCACTTTTTTTGGATTTTTAGGATTATTCTTAGCATTACCCTTAACCGTTGTGGCTAAAATTTGGGTACAAGAAGTTTTGATTAAAGATGTTTTAGATGAATGGGGACATCATCCACAAGAAACTGAGTTTGTCATCAGTTCTAAATTTCCTCAAGTAGACGATCCTTGGTCAACAGAAACCCCAGAGAGGGATGGAGAAGAAGCTGTCGATAAAGCTTTACCTCAAGATGAATAGTTACAGCAGATTGTAACTTTGTGAGGTATAGGTAATACCATTTCACTTTAAAATATAAGGTAGGGGGTAAGGGAGAATAGACTTATTACAAAAGTCGGGAAAAGGTTTGGTATTTTACCTTTCCCCTTTAACATGATTCCCTTTTCCCACAAGAGTGCAAAAAGCAATTGATTGCAACAGGTCTAATAATAACTAATCAGTCACCAGTCACTTTTCATACCTGAAAAACGCTGTATTTCTAAATAAAAAAATTCCCGACTTTTAAACAATCGGGAATTTCAAGTTTTAGAGCAAAATCGATAAATTCTGTTGGTAAGAATCACAAGGGAGAATAGCTAACTGATTTATTACATAAGAGTAATTCATCACTTTATTGTTTCATTAGCTGACTCTTTACTCGATTCGTTCGATGAAGTCGATTCTGTTTTGTCTGCTTGAGTCTCAGACGCTTGTTGCACTTGGTTGAGGTGAATGTTATTCACTTGAACAATAAAGTATTCTAATGCCTGACTTGCTTTTTGTTGCTGCTGAATTTCGTCAGCTACATCATAGCAACGATAGGGCTGAGTTACTCCCAATATAAATTTTTCTTGTTCAGCCTCTAACAATTCAACAGCTGTGTTAGCAGCAATGGAATTCTTTTGAAAAGGAAAAGAGGTAACAATACTGGCGAGTATGGAAGCAAGAGCCGGACAAAGAACGGGGAGCCACTTCAGCCAAGGTTGTCCTGATTCTAATTTATCTACCAAAACTAAAATTGGTGTCACCCCTGACAAAATCACTGTTGCTATTTGCAAAATGTAGTAAAGGTTCCTCGATACTGTCTTAACTCTTTTATAATCATCAATTAAGTCTTGAGAGTATTGTAAAGCTTTTTTTCTAGCTAAACTCAGAGTGTTTTGACTCCAGGAAGTATTATTAGCCAATAGGTAAGTATATAATTCAGCTTTTCTAGCTAGTTCGGACTTTTCCACCGACTTTTTAGAATCCTGAAATACTTGTCTATTGATTAATAACAAAAAAAACAAAACAGTTAAAGAGATTGTTCCATAAATGACAACTGTTTTATCAGTTGAATAAAAATTAATAAACAGAATAGAAGAAACGAAAATTGCCAGTAATAAATACTCAATTACCTTGAAGGTAAACAATTTTTTTTCTTCTGTTGAAGAGGATAAATTTTGAAATGTATCAGAAATTTGACTTTGGTTTTTATTCTCAAAATTAGTTAATTCAGAAGTGGTCATTGCCTCTTACTCAGTTCATCAACGTGTAAAATTTAGTAAACTTGTGCTGTACTCAATCCTAACCATACATACATTTGATTGATAAAGCAAGAGTCTTGTTGTATTAATTTTACGGCTATTGGGAATATGCCTCAGGAAGGATACTTAGGTTGCGAATGCTGATAATTCTAAAGGCGAACAACCCTTCATCCCTACTAATTATGGCGTTGTGGAGGTTATGCGTGCGATCGCTGCCAATGACTTTATGGATTTTAGCCGACTTGCGCCTGAAAAAACTTGAATTTTATAACTATTTCAAGAAGAAATCATGTCATCTGTCATTTATAAAAGAAGACAATAAAAGGCGCTAGCACCAATAAAATGCGAACAATTGCTGAAATTAACGACAAAATCAGCCGCCAACGTGCGGTAGTGTTGACAACCGAAGAATTAAAAGCACGAGTTCTAGAAATCGGTGTTACTAAAACTGCGAAAGAAGTTGATGTCATTACCACTGGCACTTTTGAGCCAATGGAATCAAGTGGTGCAATTATCAACCTGGGACACACTGACCCCCCAATCAAAATTCGCCGTTGTTGGTTAGATGGCGTTCCAGCTTACTCTGGTTTTGGGGCAGTAGATTTATATTTGGGTGCCAGCTGTGCTGTAGAAGTGATGGATGGTGAAGAAGTCCGAGAACGTGGTGGTGGTCATGTCATCGAAGACTTAATCGCTGGTAAGCCGATACACGTGAGAGCGCAAGGACAAGTAACAGATTGTTACCCCAGAGCAACATTTGAAACTACAATTACCAGCGAAACGATTAATCAATTTTATTTATTTAATCCGCGTAATCTTTATCAAAATTTTATCGTTGGTGTGAATGGTGGCGATCGCCCACTTTTCACTTATTTGGGGCCTTTACAACCGCGTTTGGGGAATGCTGTTTACTCTAATCCCGGTGCAATTTCCCCGTTACTCAACGACCCGGATTTACAACTTATCGGTATTGGTACAAGAATTTTTTTAGGTGGTGGTGTTGGCTATGTCGCTTGGGAAGGGACTCAGCACTTTCCCTTACAAAAACGTTTAGCGAATCGCACACCCATTGGCCCTGCTGCCACTTTAGCTTTAATTGGCGATGCCAAGCAAATGAATGCTCATTGGGTGCGGGGTTGTTACTTCAAAAGTTACGGGCCTTCATTGATGTTAGGCGTTGGCGTACCGCTTCCCGTATTGAACGAACAAGTAGTAGAACACTGTGCGGTGCAAGATCGAGACTTAGTAGCCCCAATAGTAGACTTTTCCATCCCCCGCCGCGTCCGTCCCACCTTTGGTTTAGTGAGTTACGCCCAACTCAAATCCGGGCGGATTAGCATAGAGGGCAAAGCGGTACGCTCTGCCCCCTTAGCAAGTTTATTTTTTTCCAGGCAAGTTGCCCTAGAGCTAAAACAGTGGATTGAAGCAGGTAAATTTACCCTTACAGAACCGGTTTCTCCAATTCCAATGGAGCGTTCTTTCCTCCCCCAAGATCGTTGGACGGATTTTTAAACTTGGGCATTGGGGCATTGGGCATTGGGCATTGGGCATTGGGCATTGGGCATTGGGCATTGGGCAAGCAGGAACTGTGGGAGGGGTGGGAGGTGTGGGAG
>NZ_JACKZU010000838.1:0-266 GCF_014222165.1 Nostoc sp. 2RC | reverse complement strand
CTATAGTAAAGGTCCCGGGGTCTTTCCGTCCTGCTGCGCGTAACGAGCATCTTTACTCGTAATGCAATTTCACCGAGTTCATGGTGGAGACAGTAGGGAAATCGTTACTCCATTCGTGCAGGTCGGAACTTACCCGACAAGGAATTTCGCTACCTTAGGATGGTTATAGTTACCACCGCCGTTTACTGGGGCTTAAGTTCACCGCTACGCATACACTCACAGTTCCCCTTAACCTTCCAGCACCGGGCAGGAGTCAGTCCGTATAC
>NZ_JACKZU010000517.1:0-4215 GCF_014222165.1 Nostoc sp. 2RC | reverse complement strand
GGGGAAAGGGGAAGGGAAAAGGGGAAGGGGGAAAGGTTTTAAAGACCTTACGTTTATCCAGGGCTGACCCAGCATTTTGGGTTGCCAGACCACTGTGATGGATACTTAAGTATGATCGGAATACAGTTTAAGTTAGCAAAAATCAGGCAATTAGCACATTATTCCATCCCGTAATAGGCGACGGCTTTCTCTAAAAAACTCCATCCACATAAATGTGATAGTGTGAAATAAGAAAATACTATACTTACACGTACTTACCGTATTTTACTTGAGATTTCCTAGCAACAAGTACTGGAAAAGAATTTATGCCACTTCAGTTTGGAATTTGGTCTCCTGCGTTTGTGGGGGATGGTTGCGAAGCATTGACCTTACCTAAATTAACATTATTATGAATAAGCGTAAGCTTGAAGATATTACCCTTAATCACATCAAAATTTTACAAGCAGTAGATGAATGTGGCAGCTTCTCAAAGGCAGCACAAAAACTAGGGTATAGTCAAGGATTGATTAGCAAAAAGGTAAAGCAAACCGAGGATTATTTTGGTGTAACTCTCCTCAATCGTTCTCCAGGTTCTGTATCCTTGACTAATAAGGGTAAGAAATTAATTTCTCAAACAATTAATATCGTCAAAACTGTAGAAAATCTCCGAGAAGAATTTCAAGCAACATTTAGTGCTGACGGTGAAGATTTAATATTAGGGGCTACTAGTTTAATCTTAGAAGTCTGGCTCAAACAGCATTTGCAACGATTTCAACTTTGTTTTCCAGGTAGAAATATCAAAGCGATCGCTGTACAGCGTAGCAGATTTTTTACTGATTTTCAACTTCTAAAAATGGATCTCTTACTCAACAGTTGTTCTGGATATAAGCAAGAACACCACTGTACTAGATTAACAACTCACAAAATGTTATTAGTCTCATTTGGCGGACATGAATCTTTTAAAGGGCATCATTTAGTTAAAATAAATGATATTTATTTGGATAATATTGTACTTTTAGATGAAGTGCATCATGAACTTGCTAAAAATGGATTTCTAATTGATAAATTAAATTCTGTGCAACAGCTACAAAATTATGATGAATTACTAAATTATGCTGCAATCAATCAAAAATTAACAATTTTACCAGATTTTTGTCAAGCTGATATCATATCTAAATATCAGGCAATGTTTTTGCCTATTGAAGATATTCATGAATATGGCATTTATATTCATGTCCCTCGCTGGAGTGAATTGTTAATATCTGCTGAGGGTTTGGTGAGAAGTTTCCGACTTGATAGAGACAACTTAGAAAGTTTGCCCAATGTAAATATAATTATAGCTACCTGTAATACCAAAGAAGAAAATGTCTTGAGAATTGGAATTCAGAGTGATTCCATTGGGCAATTTGTAGCTGGATATGTGACTAAGTATATTTTTGATTTACAAAAATCATCTGCATTACTGGAACAGCCTATATTTAAAAATATTGAAATTAATCGCAATTTTGATTTACAAATTCTCCCATTTACTTCTGGAGAACAAATGAATCGACAAATGAAACGGAAAGAACTAGATATTTGTATTTTAGATGATATTTCTCTTTTGAATAACGGTAGTCATTTTTTTGATGATTTCAGTTTTGGTTCTAAATTAATTGGCATTGCTTCCTATAATCTTTTGGGCCAGGATATTAATATTGTGATTCATAAGGATGCAACGATAAATACTATTCAGGATCTCAAAGGAAAAAAGATTTCTACCTTATTTGGCTCTCACGCTCATAGATTTATTATTACTCTATTTGACCTCTATAATATGGATGTCAATCAAGATTGTAGATTAGTGGATGAAGATCCTCGTGAAGCTAGCAAAAGTCTAGCAGATAAAACTATAGATGCCTACGTATGTTGTTACACTTTTGCATCTATTCTAGAAGGATATGCTTTTGTTAAAAAGCTATCTTTCGCTCAAACAATTAGTTTAAATATTCCATCCATTAGAGGAATTGTTTGTCGTTCACAATTCATTAAAGAAAACCCTAAACTGGTAATTGCTTATTTACATGATTTACTAGTTGCTAACTATTGGTTTGATTCATCCCAAATTCAAGCAATAGATTTATTAAGTAAAGTCATGAATGTGAAAGAGTCACAGATAAATCAATTTTTTAATCCGGTATTTGGTAATCGCATCGATCCGACACTTAAACCCCAATGGTCTTGGTTGCTGAAAACTTTAAATCGTAGGTTGGAAGGAAAATATGGAATTTCACTTTTTGATGTGGATTTTTGGATAGATGATTATTTTTTGCGACTTGTCTACAACCTGCTGAATTTGGATTACCATTTTCATCAGGTTTCCTTTTCTAGTGAGTTCTCAAGTAGCTATTTTTTAGAAGAACAGTTTAACCGATATATGAAAGTTCTCTATGATAATTACGATGTCTCCATCAAAGATGATAATACCAAGACAAATGCATATTAATTGCCATAACAAGGGACTGGAGACGGACTGAAAAATCTTGTTTTGTCTAAGTTTTATCAGTTGCGATCGCAATCTTAAACTTCATCCAAGTTGAGAAGTGGACTTTTTCAAAAAGGAACGGGGAAGAGTTTAGGATTTGTAAATAAAATAAAACCCGATTTTCAAAAAACTAAGGATTTTAAAGTAGAAGCGGTTTATATCATCGTTTATAAATCATTTCATCAATCATATCTAATATATGTGGTTCTATAATTTGATCGAATTTTCTAGCGAATAATTTCTCTGATTGCTTAATGTTTTCAAAATCATTTGTTCCTAAAATTCGGGGATGGAGTGCGTTAATATTTTCCCAATCTATATACCTTAAGTGGTCGTTAATTATTTTGTCTTGAAATGTAGAATTTAAAATAAGTATTTGATAAAAAATTTCATCTGTTATATGAGTGTAATTAAAACGATTAACAAACTTAGGGTTTTGTTTGACAAAATTATGTATATACTTTATGCACTCTCCGGTTAAACACCAAAATGCAGAACCTCCATAAAGAGTAAAGCCTTCAAAAAAATTACGTTTTTTAGGCAAAAAAGAAATCAAAAATGAATATATAAAAGAGTGAATAGCAGATTTAAATTCACGCTTTTCCGGAATAGCAATATACCGATTACCCCAACGAATATGCCAATACTCTATTCTTCTTAAACCGCCTCCTTCCCATTTATTACATGGTAATGGAAAATATTCTATAAATTCTTTACCTTTATTTTGTTCGAGAAACTTTTTAATATGTGTATTTGATTTAATTGGATAATCTTGACCGGATAAATGTATAACATAATCAAAGTCTATACCCGTTTTAGCTATTGATTTTATCCCCTCAAAACTAGCTCTTACAGCATCAAAACTTCCCCATCCTGAATTGAATCTTTTGAGAAAAAAAACATTGGTAAAATCTTTTAATAGGGTAACTACCTGATGATATATTTTCGCTTCTACTTTTTTATCTATGTGTATAAAAAATGAAACATCTTCTGTATTAAGTCGATGAATCAGACGCTTTAATTGTTCGAGATACTTATGAGCTAAGATAATGTATGCGATTTTCATAGATTGGCTAGTATAATTGTGCATTTAGAAGCCAAAATACTTGATTTTTATACTCTTACCTCAGGATTGTTTAATATTTTACTCATCTTAGTAACAGGGACAATTATCCCATTTCTCAAATAATGAGGCGCTCTTTGAATTGTAGTAAATCCCAATTTTAAATAAAATCCTTCTGCATACAGACTCGCAGTTGTAATTACTTTATCTATACCTCCATCCCTAGCTAGATAACAAAAATGTTCAACTAAAGTACGTCCAATACCTTGACCTTGATATTTTGGATGGACGTATAACCCAATCAGTTCATCAACAACAAAACTGGTAAAACCCATAACAATATCTCCCTCCACCGCAACCCATAAAGACTCCAATTTCATATTTTTTAAAATATTTGAAGCATCAGGCTGGTTGCGATTGTTACGCCAAGCTAAAAGTTCTTTTTCTGTATAAAAAGTTGCTGGTAGAGCTTTGATAGCAGCAATATGAATTGCACTCAGCACCCACCCATCTTTTTCCTCAGCACGTCTCAGAGAGATTTTAGTGGCGTTCATCGTTTTCACACTGCACTTAGATGACATGCCTTTGAGAATATCAAGTCCACTCAAAATATAAACTCAGGTAAATTTATCGTTAAAATATATAATAT
>NZ_JACKZU010000516.1:0-4238 GCF_014222165.1 Nostoc sp. 2RC | reverse complement strand
CATTCACTTAGGGTTACTCACCACGTCATCCCACCCCGGTTTTGTCTAAAGCCAAAACCGGGGTGGGATGACGTGGTGAGTAACCCTAAGTGAATGAACTCAATATCAAGTCTTGATAAGGGTTTCAGGTTAAGTTAACACCAATGAGCAATGCTGTGCCCCTACGGAAGTTTCTGGTTGACAGCAATTTTCAGGTAATTAAACCATAGGGTAGGGTAGCACAGCGGTACTATCCTACAAAGGATTGTGGTTCAAATAGATGAAAACGGCTGTAAATAAATGAAATTAGTTGTAATTTATCCAAAAAAAAATACAAGTCTTGTTTGCTAGTAAAAATAAGAATGCCCTCAACACTGACAGAAAACGTCCGCAAAACAGTACTAGAAAATGGTCTAATTGTCCTCACCAAGGAAGTGCATACTGCGCCCGTGGTAACGGTGCAGGTGTGGTACAAGGTAGGTTCGCGCAACGAAGAACCGGGAGTCAATGGTATTGCTCACCAATTGGAACACATGATGTTTAAAGGCACTCTAAATCGTCCGGTTCAATTTGGACGTTTGTTTAGTGCTTTAGGTAGTGATTCCAATGCTTTCACCAGTTATGACCAAACGGCATATTACGGTACTGTTGAACGAAGCAAGCTGAAAGCACTCTTGGTGCTAGAAGCGGACAGAATGCAAAATACCCAGATTGAACCAGAGCAACTAGCAAGTGAAAAGCGGGTAGTAATTTCGGAGCTACAAGGTTACGAAAATAGTCCAGAATATCGCCTCAATCGCGCCCTCATGCAAGCAGTGTTTCCCAATCATGCCTATGGTTTGCCTGTAGGTGGCGTCAAAGCAGATGTTGAAAAATTTGAACTTGAGCAGGTAGAAAAATATTACCGCAACTTTTACACTCCCGATAACGCCGTCTTAGTAATTGTTGGAGATTTTCAAACCGCAAATACCCTGGAAATAGTTAAAGAAGTATTTGGCGAATTACCAAAGAGAGTGAGGAGTGAGGAGTTAGGAGTTAGGAGTCAAAATACTTTTACCCCATCTTCCTCACTCCCCACTCCCATAATATTGCGCGAACCAGGAGCAGGACGCTTGTTACAAGCGGTTTATCCGTTACCAGATGTGAATCAACCGGATGTACCTGCGTTGGATGTGATGGATTATATTTTGACTGAGGGACGGAATTCTCGCCTTTATCAGGCTTTGGTGGAATCAGGTTTAGCTCGTGAAGTTACAGCATCCGTTACCAGTTTGCGGGAATTTGGTTGGTATGAGGTGTTGGTGACGGCTGCATCTAAACAAGATTTGCAAAAAATTGACTCTGTGCTGAATAGTGCGATCGCCAATGTAGCAAAAAAAGGTGTGACATTGGAGGAAGTGGAACGAGCCAAAACTCAATTAACAGCAGATGTCATTTTGAGTAACCGTGATATCACTTCTCAAGGAATGCAATTAGGCCATGATGAAACCACTGCTGATGATTATCGCTATACAGACCGCTATTTAGCAGCTGTCGGTTTGGTGAAGCCAACGGATGTTGTGGCTGTAATTAATAAATATCTCAAAAAAGAAACACGTAGAGTAGGCTTTTTTGAACCAACCCAGAAGCAAACAACAGAAGTTGGTCATAAACCAGATTTAACCCAAACTACCGAAAATTTCTCTCCTGTAGCACCCGTAGTTGCTGCTGAAGTGGCGAATTACTTACCAACTATGGATTTGGCGACAGATGGGTTGCTTACCGTCAACGACATCGCCCAAATATTACCACAGCAATTCCAATTGAACAACGGACTGCGGCTATTACTATTACCTGACCATAGTACTCCCACCGTTACCCTAAGCGGCTACATTCAAGCCGGGACGGAATTTGATTCAAATGAGCGAGCTGGACTGGCTGCTTTTGTTGCAGAAAATTTGCTTAGTGGCACAAAAACCAACGATGTCTTAACAATTGCCAAAACGTTGGCACAACGAGGCGTGAGTTTAGATTTTCAAGCTTACCCCGAAGGCGTGCAAATTGAAGGTGATAGTTTAGCACCCGACTTGCCGATACTCATTGAAATTTTGGCAGATGCTCTGAAAAATAGTACATTTCCCGTTAAAGAGTTGGAACTGCATCGCCAACAAACTTTAACCGATTTGCAAATAGAATTAGATGAGCCGTCAGAAGTAGCCAGAAGAATATTTGTTCAGTCGATTTATCCCGAAAAACATCCCTTATACACGTTTCCCACAGAGGAGAGTCTACAGCGGATTAAACGCCAGGATGTGATTGATTTCAAAGCCAAATATTATCGCCCCGACACAGTAGTGCTAGTACTGGTGGGAGATTTTGAGCTAGAGTCAGTGCGATCGCTCATCGAATCCAAGTTTGCTGACTGGCGAGTTAGCGGTAAACCACCGACGTTAAAATATCCTACAGTATCATTGCCAGAAAAAATAGTCAGTGTCAACCAAGTCTTAGTAGGTAAAACCCAAGCTGTGACTTGTATGGGTTACCCAGGTATTAACCGTTACGATCCTCGGTTTTACGCAGTTTTAGTGTTGAATCAGATTTTGGGAGGCGATACCTTATCTAGTAGACTGGGAACAGAAGTGCGCGATCGCCAAGGTTTGAGTTATGGAATTTATAGCTACTTCCTAGTCGGCAAAAATGCGGGGACATTTTTGATAGAAATGCAAACTAATCCTGAAGATAGCATCAAAGCGATCGCTAGTACCCGCCAAATACTACAGCAAATCCGCGAACAACGCGTCACAGAACTAGAAGTAGAAACAGCTAAACGCACCCTAATTGGCAACTATAGTGTTTCCCTGGCAAACCCAGAGGAATTAACAGATAGAATTCTGATGAATGAAGTCTACGGATTAGATAGAGGAGAATTATACTCCTTTACACAAGCAATCCAGAAAGTTGCCCTTGGGGAAGTCAATCAAGCAGCGCGAGAGTTAATCCACCCAGATAAAATCGTAGTTGCTACTGCTGGATCTGGTGTATAGCTCAAGCAGCTTACTAAGCAATACTCAAATTAACTCGGAGAATTAAATCGTTAAAATCTTTGTCACCACCATTTGCTAAATCTTCAAAACCAAAGATGTTATCTCCCAACACGCGAATATGGTCAACTTTGTCAGTATTAGCTCCCAAAAATGAGAAGTAAACCGCTGGGTCGTTATTAGCGTTGCTATCTAAAATCGCATCGGGTCTACCATTAGCAATAATAAATGGTGCATAGATAGCACCAGCCAAAAAATTACCAGTCAAGGTGGCCGTACCTTGATTACTAACTGTTAGGTCAATCCCTGCAACACGCCCACGCACAGCCGCTTGCGTATAACCAGCCTGTCCGGGGAGAATATCTGCATTGCCATCATCGTTAGTATCAATTCCACCATTTTTATCGGTTATCTTATAAAATCCTACAAAGTTATCAAAAGCTGCTTCTCTGTTGACGGTAAAATCAGCTTTCATTAATTGTGTCTGGGTGCGTAAATCAATCAATTCTGCTTGTGAATTGCCTTGCAAATTTGTACCCACAGCTAAAGATTGATTAGTACCCCCAATCTTCACTACCAAATCTTGAAAATTGCTAGCACCACTACCATCTTCCCAAGCTAAAGTAAATTCATCATTGCCTAAATTAGTTACTTTTTGTGTCGCTGTATTAGAAAATAAAACTTCTGTAATTGGGGTGATTCCAGCTAATACTGCATCTGTTGTACTATTTTTGACTAAATAAAATCTCAGGCGATCGCCGGAATTGAGTTCTAATAAGCGTGTAATATTAGTAGTATTAAATCCATTGGGGATGTTAGTAATAACCGAAAAAATTACCTGAGCGCGAGCTAAAGCAGCTTGGGCGTAACCTGCCTCACCAGGAGCGATACCATTAATTTTGCCAGTATCATCGTCAACAATAAATACTCCCAGTTCATTTACCAGATTAGAATTACTTCCTGTGAGCGTAACTTGCAGTGTGGCTTTAGTATCGTCACCTATAATGTTAAAGATATCATCATCTTTTGTTGTTAGTTTAGTGGGAATATTGAGGTCATTGACACTGATAGTTAATGCCTTTTGGTAAGATAGTCCATTAGCATCAGTTGTTTTTACGCGAATTTTGTAACTTGATTGAGTTTCAAAGTTTGGAGAGTTTTGGATTTTTAGTTGATTGCCATCAATGGTGAAGGCGTTATTATCAGTATCGCCATTGCCAGGGATTAGGCTGTAGGTGA
>NZ_JACKZU010000515.1:0-4244 GCF_014222165.1 Nostoc sp. 2RC | reverse complement strand
TACATATTCAATTATGAATATTTCAACAAAATTGTATAGAAGACATAGACATAATACGGTCATGTAATGTCAAATGTTGAATTAATTGGGCTGACCAATACACGTCAATGTAAAAGTGAGGTATTATAAAATCACTTACGTATATACTTACTTCTATAGAATACTGAGTTCTTTGTCTAGAAATTTCATATGATTGTATATCAGGTGAAATTATCAATTTCTCCTGTGATTTACATTGTTTAAGTAAATTCAACAAACTTCAAATCTGAAATTTTTAGAAAATTTAATCGTGGCTAACGCCTCATATAGCGAGTCTCTAGTATTTCTAGTTATACATATTTTCCTATATATCTGCTTGTTTTTAGTGGAGATATAGGAAGATGTGTTGCTGTATGCTGATTGATTTTAGCTGGTTAAAATTACGCAACAAAAAACTCGAATTCAATGGCAAAGTAAGAGATAAAAAATGTGTATTAGCATTGATTAATATATGAATAAGTAAGTAAATTCCATTAGGGTGGCTACACATTATTTCTTCACAACATTCGATGAAAAACTAATCCCAAATAATTGATTGTGGCATTAGTTTTAGCTCTATTATGAGGCATATATATCAATGGACAATTTACAGAATCAAAATAATCCACTGTCTTCAACACCTACAAGTCCGGTAATTGGTGGTCAATCATCTCTAGCAGCCCTGGATCAAGCACAACCAAGTATATTGGGTGGGTCTAGTAGCCTTATTTCTCAAGGAAATGGACTCAAAGGAGAATACTTTGACAACGTTGATTTTACCAACCTGAAGCTAACTCGCACAGATAGCACAGTAAACTTCTCGTGGGGTAATGCTTCTCCAGACCAACTCATTGGTGCAGATACCTTCTCAGTACGTTGGACTGGTCAGGTAGAAGCTAAGTACAGCGAAACTTATAACTTCTACACCAGAAGCGATGATGGTGTGCGGCTGTGGGTGAATAATCAACTGCTGATTGATAACTTCGTCAACCAATCAGCCACAGAAGTTGTGGGTTCCGTTGCCTTAGTTGCAGGTCAAAAGTACGATATTAAACTTGAGTACTTCGACAACACCTACTCTGCCCTTTCTCAACTATCTTGGTCTAGCACCTCTCAAGCCAAAGAAATTATTCCTCAGTCACAACTTTATAGTCAGGTCAATACACCAGTTGGTAATGGTAACGGACTCAAAGGAGAATACTTTGACAACGCTGATTTTACGAACCTGAAGGTCACTCGCACAGATAGCACAGTGAACTTTTTGTGGGGTAGTGGTTCTCCAGATCCCCTCATCGCCCCAGACACCTTTTCAGTGCGTTGGAGTGGTCAGGTAGAAGCTAAGTACAGCGAAACTTATAACTTCTACACCAGAAGTGATGATGGTGTGCGGCTGTGGGTGAATAATCAACTGCTCATCGATAACTTCGTCAATCAATCAGCCACAGAACTTGTGGGTTCCGTTGCCCTAGTGGCAGGTCAAAAGTACGATATTAAACTTGAGTACTTCGATAACACTTACTCTGCCCTTTCTCAACTATCTTGGTCTAGCACCTCTCAAGCCAAAGAAATTATTCCTCAGTCACAACTTTATAGTCAGGCCAGTACACCAGTCAGTAATGGTAACGGACTGCAAGGAGAATATTTTGACAACGCTGATTTCACCAACTTGAAGCTAACTCGCACCGATAGCACAGTGAACTTTTTGTGGGGTAGTGGTTCTCCAAGTCCCGTCATAGCGCCAGACAGCTTCTCGGTGCGTTGGACTGGTCAGGTAGAAGCTAAGTACAGCGAAACTTATAACTTCTACACCAGAAGCGATGATGGTGTGCGCTTATGGGTGAATAATCAACAGCTCATCAATAATTTCGTCAACCAATCAGCCACAGAACTTGTGGGTTCCATCGCCCTAGTTGCAGGTCAGAAGTACGATATTAAACTTGAGTACTTCGACAATGCTTACTCTGCCCTTTCTCAACTATCTTGGTCTAGCACCTCTCAAACCAAAGAAATTATTCCTCAGTCGCAACTTTATTCTCCAGTTTTACCAACCACTATCACCTTAAGTACATCTCCCACCAGTGTGAACGAAGGTGATGGTAATGTGACTGTGACTGTACTGAGAACTGGTGATTTAAGTGGTGTATCTACGGTTCAGTATGCCACCTTGGGTAATACCGCAACAGCAGGGGATGACTACGCCAATGGTGGAGAAGAAATAGGCGGGACACTCACCTTTGCACCAGGAGAAAGCAGCAAACAGATCGTCATTCCCATCTTTGATGATTCATTAGCAGAACCAGATGAGAATTTTAGTGTGGCTATCGATCAGCCAGAGGGTGCAACATTAGGAATTCAAAGAACTCTCGGAATCACGATTAAAGATAATGATAGCCAAGGTCTGAATTTTACTCAGCCATTAGTGAATGAGAATGATGGTACGGCGACGGTAACAGTGACACGGGGTAATGCTTCGGCAGCAGCTAGTGTAAACTACACAACTGTGGATGGAACTGCTAAAGCCGGATCTGACTATGTGGCTTTATCTGGAACCTTGAACTTTGCAGTGGGAGAAACCAGTAAGAATATTTCCATTGTTCTCAAAGATGATTCCGTCACAGAACCCGATGAAAGCTTCACCTTGAAGTTTAGTAACGCAGTTGGGGTGTTGCTACCTATTACTCAGACCACAATCACGATTGCCGATAATGACTTGGGTGAGTTTCAAAGACAAACTGTAGTTTCTGGCTTGACTACACCTATAGACTTTGGTTGGTCAGCTGACGATAAGCTGATGTTCATTGCCCAGAAAGATGGTGTAGTCAAGGTGTTCAACTCCACTACAAAAGTCTTAGAATCAAAGCCATTTATTGATATTTCATCACAGGTAAATAACATATCCGATCGCGGGTTGTTAAGTTTGGCAGTACATCCAGATTTTGGCAAGAATCCCAATGGCAACAACTACGTTTATTTATTGTTTACCTATGACCCAGTAGAAACAAATCCCAACAATCCCAAAAATAATCCCAATAGCAACTTAGACGATCCCGATAGGCGAGGTAACCGTGCAGCACGCCTAGTTAGAGTCACAGCCGATCCCAGCACTGGTTACAAAACAGCGATCGCTGGCAGTGAAGTTATACTATTAGGCAAAAATAGCACTTGGCAGTACATCAGTCGCCCAGACAAAGACAGCACATTCGTCGATCCTACCGATGAAACCAAGAATGAAGCACCATCAGGCATTGTAAACAAAACCACTGGCAAATTGTTTGCCAACGCCCAGGAATATGTGGATGCTCTGGAAAACAATAACATCAGAAACATCCAAGATTTCATAGCAACCGATAGTGCAACTCACTCCGGTGGTAGTGTGCGCTTTGGTAACGATGGTACTCTGTTTGTGAGTGTTGGTGATGGTACTTCCTACAACCGAGCAGACATTCGAGCCGCTCGCGTCCAGGATATCGATAATTTATCAGGTAAAATCTTGCACATTGACGCCATCACCGGTCAAGGTTTAGCAACCAATCCTTTCTACAACGGCGACGCCAACAGTAATCGTTCCAAAGTTTATGACTTGGGTCTGCGTAACCCCTTCCGCTTCACCGTCAATCAACAAACTAATGTACCTTTTATCGGCGATGTCGGTTGGTACAAGTGGGAAGAAGTGAATGTTGGCGGCCCCGGTAAAAACTTTGGCTGGCCATTCTATGAAGGTGGTGTTGATTCAAATGGCAACCTCATCAACATCAAACAAAACGCCTATTCTAATCTCGGCATAGCCAAGGAGTTCTACGATAGCGGTACACAAGTGACAGCACCAATTTACTCCTACGATCATTTAGCTGGTTCTACTTCCGTGGGCGTCGGTACTTTTTACACTGGTGGCAACTTTAACAACGCCTTGATGATCTTCAATCCCACCAAGGGAACCATCACCGCTTTAACATTAAACAACCAGAACAAAGTTGTTGCAACTACACAGTTTGCTTCCAATTTAGGAGCGCCTGTGAGCGTTCAGGCTGGAGATGATGGCAAGTTGTACTACGTAGACTTGATCTCAGGTAAGATTGACAGCTGGACACCTGTTTAGAGTAGGTGGGGAGATGGGGGAGCAGGAGAGGTTTAGTAGTCTGCCAACCCAAAAATGTTAGGTGGAAGTTGGGTAAAGGTTAAAGGGAAAAGGGGAAAGGGGAGATGGAAAGATGGGGGAGTGTGGGGAG
>NZ_JACKZU010000514.1:0-4248 GCF_014222165.1 Nostoc sp. 2RC | reverse complement strand
ATTGCTTTATCAGGTGGTATTAGCTATGCAAATTTGTCCATTACTCAAAGCAACAATGATACTTTAATTAAGATTGGGAATGTAAATTTTGCTTTGTTAACTGGAATTACAGCTTCAACTTTAAACTCTAGTCATTTTATTACTTACTAATACTCTGTCGCATTAATTTTGTAGGAAAAAAATGTTTGTAGTAAGGACTTTAGTCCTTGATTTTTAAACACTAAAGTGCTTACTACGAACGTATCAAAACTAATGCTCTGCCAACCCAAAAATGCTGGGTGAGGACTGGAGAAAGGGAAAGGGGTAAAGGGTAAGATTTTTTCAAAAATTAAATCAGATTCTTATAGATTGGTAGGGGCGTACATCTCTAAATTTAAATTTTTAGAATATTTAAGCGATCGCAGTAATAATACAGTAGAAATTATTACAATTTTAGCATATTTTTGTACTTATTTATTATATTTCTTTTTGACCTCAAAACAAACTTGTTAATTACTGATTCCATACCTAAATAGAATCAGTCAACAGTCAACAGTCAACATTACTTTCCAGCCCAATATAATGCCAGCAACAAACTTCTAAAACGCAAATTAATTTTACTCAGGAGTTATCAATGCCAAACCAAAATATTATTTTTATCGATGGAGCAGTTACCGACTACCAAAGTTTGATTGCTGGCATTCAACTAGGGACTACTGTAGTAATCCTTGACTCAAATCAAGATGGGGTAGAACAAATCACTCAAGCTTTGCAGGGCGGCACATATCAATCAGTGCAGATTATTTCCCACGGCAGTACAGGAACTTTACAACTGGGAACAACCAAACTCAATGCCGGCAATTTGAATTCATACAGCAATCAATTGCAACAGTGGAGAAAATATTTAACTGAGGATGCCGACATTCTACTTTACGGTTGTAATGTGGCATCTGGAAATCAAACTTTTTTACAGCTTTTTAGCCAAATCACAGGTGCAGACATAGCAGCTTCTGATGACATCACCGGGAATGCTGAATTGGGGGGTGACTGGGATTTAGAAGTGAAGGTTGGAGACATTGAGTCAGATTTAGCCTTAACACCGCAAGTAATTAAGGCTTACCGCTCAATATTAACGATGTCATCCAATACAGCGCCAACACTAGACAATACTGGGAATCCCAGACTTTCTGCCATTGCTCACAACATTAGCGATAGCAATAATTCTGGGACTTTAATTTCTGCCATCCTTGCTAGAGGTGCAGGTGGCAACCCCATCACCGATCCTGACACAGGTGCAGTGGAAGGAATTGCCGTTATTGGTGTAGATAATACCAACGGTATTTGGCAATACTCCATAAATGACAGTGGTAACTGGATTAATTTTGTTGTATCGGATACTTCTGCTACCTTGCTCAAAGATACGGGAAAAATTCGTTTTGTCCCCAACGCTGGCTATAAAGGTACAGCGGAATTTGCTTTTCGGGCTTGGGATACCTCAGACGGCAACGTTAGTGGCACTACTAATGTAGTTCTCGGCGTTGGTGGAGGTACAACAGCTTACAGTATTAATACTGAAATTGCTAGTATCTCAATTATCCCAAATACTTATGATGTCGGATTAAGACCCTATTCCATTGTTGTTGGCGACTTTGACAAAGATGGAAAAACAGATTTGGTAACGGCAAACAAGTCCTCTCAAACTGTTTCGGTACTTTTGGGAAAGGGTGATGGCACTTTTAAGCCTGCCAGTAACTTTAGTACCGTGGGGTTCAATGGCTTAAGTCCTTCTTCGGTGGCTGTAGCCGACTTCAACAAAGATGGAAAATTGGATCTGGTAACGGCCAATAGTATCTCAAATAATATTTCGTTGCTACTTGGCAAGGGTGATGGCAGTTTTCAAACTGCTGTGAATTTTGCTTTGGAGTCAGCCTCAGCACCCATATCTATTGCAGTGGGGGACTTCAACAAAGATGGAAAATCTGACATTGTAACGGTAAACAATGCCTCTCAAAATATTTCGGTGCTGTTGGGAGATGGTGTTGGCGGCTTTGGAACTGCCAAAAACTATAAAGTTCCTAGCCGTCCTAGTTCGGTGACAGTGGGAGACTTCAACAAAGATGGAAAATCTGACCTGGCGGTGACAAGTTCTTACTTCAACAACGTTTCAATACTGTTGGGAAATAGTGACGGCACTTTTAATTCAGCCACACAATTTGATGTGGGAATCAATCCTAATTTTGTTGTTACAGGGGATTTCAATAATGACAACAAATTAGATTTGGCGGTGGCAAATTCCGACTCTCACAATGTCTCAATACTGTTGGGTAATGGTGCTGGTGGCTTTGGAATTGCCACTAACTTTGATGTGGGGTTAAATCCTGTATCTGTTACAGTGATTGATTTTGACAATGACGGCAAATCCGATCTGGCAGTGGCGAATGCAGGCTCAGACACAATTTCAGTGCTGCTGGGAGATGGCAACGGTGGCTTTGGAGTTGCCACGAACTTTGGTGTGGGGACAAAACCCCATGCTCTCGCCGTGGGCGATTTCAACAAAGATGGTCAATCTGATTTGGCAGTGGCAAACAGCGAATCTAAAAACGTTTCCCTGGTATATGCTGATGATGAAACCTATGAACCCGTCCCTCCCCAACCGATACTCATCAACGAAATTCTCTTCGATCCTCCAAGTACAGATACCTCGAAGGAATATATCGAATTACGCGGTACTCCGGGTGCGATTTTAGCACCTGGAACTTATTTAGTTGCTATTGAGGGTGATTCTGGCTCGTCTAACCCCGGCAATGTTCAAGATATTTTTAATTTGTCTGGTAAGCAATTTGGTAGCAATGGGCTGTTGGTTCTTCTGCAAAAAGGTAATAGTTATGCAGTTAATCCCAATTCAAATGTAGTAATTAATACTGGAACTGGAGCCGGATGGGGAAGCGGGGCTTCAAGTTCGGTGGGTCACATTGGTCAGTCAAATGCAAATGACATTGAAAATGGATCTGTTAGCTTTTTTCTTATTCAAACTACCACAGCACCTAACCTCAGCAATGATATTGACTCCAATGACGATGGTATTGCTGATGGTGCTACTTACTCAAATTGGACAGTGCTGGATTCCGTGGCGGTTTTAGATGGGGGAACTACAGATATAGCATACGGCTCCATTGTATTTAGAAAAAATTCTGGCGGTTCAGTTCCAACAAATGCCACAGTTGTTAACACCTCATTTACAGCTGGATATGTAGGGCGTTCGGGTAATACCACGGGTGCAACAGCGTCAGATTGGGTGGCAAGTGTAATTACTGGCACTGCACCAAATTTATCATTAGGAAATGCTAGTAACACATCACCAGAAAGCTTTGCTAGCCAACCGCTAAATCACATAGGTGATACTAACTTTGCTCCTCCTACTAATATCAATTACGCAATTTCCACTACCACCCCAACTGTGACTGAAGGTAATAGCAGCAGCCAACCTGTTACTTTCACGGTTACTCGCAGTGGTAATACTGCTGTTGCCAGTACTGTAAATTATGCCTTGGATGGCACGGCAACTTTGACCAGTGATTACAACAGTATTAAAGTTGCAGGTGCGGCAAGTGCTGTATCTGGAACTTTAATCTTTGCGGCTGGGGAAACAACAAAGACTATTACATTAAACGTTTTGGGTGATAAGGTGACTGAAGTTGATGAAACCATCAATTTGACGCTGAGTCATCCGAATCAGTTAACTCCTGTTACCAATCCAGCCACAGTTACCATAGTTAATGATGACAACCCGCCCACTATTTCCATTGCAAATAAAAGCGGTAACGAAAGCATTGGTAGTTTATCTTTTGTTGTGCAACTCTCCAATGCCAGCACTGACGTAATTACAGTGGATTACAACACTAGTGATGATACTGCGATCGCTAACGTTGATTACACCCCAGCCACAGGAACCCTAACTTTCGACCCTGGAGTTACTAGTCAAACAATTACGGTGTCAATTCTCGACGACTTTGTGGACGAAGCCAACGAGCTCTTTTTTGTCAATCTCACAAACCCCACCAATGCCACCATTGCCGATTTACAAGCTAATGGTACTATCACTGACAACGATACACCAGGCATTACTGTCTCTCCTGTAAATGCACTTGTAACTACCGAAGCTGGTGGTACTGCTAACTTTACTATTCAACTCGATACCCAACCCACTGCTGATGTCACGATAAATTTGAGTAGTTCCAATGTCAATGAAGGCACTATTTCAGTTTCTAG
>NZ_JACKZU010000513.1:0-4280 GCF_014222165.1 Nostoc sp. 2RC | reverse complement strand
GGAAAGGGGAAAGGTTAAAGGGGAAATACCAAACTTTTCCACCTTTTCCGGACTTCTCTTAGAAGTCTATTTATGGTTATTTCTGGAGATGTGTCAATCATGCCACCGCTATAAGCCAAAATTTTTATAGAAGACAACATAGGTAGAGTCAAAATGGACATTAAAAATGGCTTCGTTGGCGCTGTTGGTAACACACCTCTGATTCGTTTAAACAGTTTTAGTGAAGAAACAGGGTGCGAAATCCTTGGTAAAGCAGAATTCCTTAATCCTGGTGGTTCCGTCAAAGACCGCGCCGCACTTTACATCATCCAAGATGCAGAAGAAAAAGGTTTACTCAAACCCGGTGGTACGGTTGTCGAAGGAACTGCTGGTAATACTGGCATCGGACTAGCGCATATTTGCAACGCCAAAGGTTACAAATGTCTAATTGTTATCCCTGATACCCAATCACAAGAAAAAATAGACGCACTCACAGCCTTGGGGGCCGAAGTCCGTCGCGTCCCGGCTGTACCTTACAAAGACCCAAATAATTACGTCAAATTATCTGGTAGAATTGCCGCCGAATTAGAAAACGCCATTTGGGCAAATCAGTTTGATAATTTAGCCAACCGCCGCGCCCACTACGAAACCACAGGGCCAGAAATTTGGCAACAGACAGATGGTAAAATAGATGCATGGACAGCTGCAACTGGTACTGCTGGTACTTTTGCTGGTGTAGCGTTGTACTTAAAAGAACAAAATCCTGCCATTAAATGCGTCGTTGCCGACCCCTTGGGTAGTGGACTTTATAGTTATGTCAAAACCGGCGAAATCAAAATGGAAGGGAATTCCATCACTGAGGGCATCGGTAATGGTCGTGTTACAGCCAATATGGAAGGCGCACCTGCCGATGACGCTATCCAAATCGATGACAAAGAAGCTTTAAGAGTAGTTTACCAACTACTGAGAAAAGATGGTTTATTAATGGGCGGTTCGACGGGTATTAATGTTGGGGCTGCTGTTGCCTTAGCCAAGCAATTAGGCCCAGGACATACCATCGTCACCATATTATGTGACAGTGGTTCCCGGTATCAATCGCGGATATTCAACCATGAATGGTTAGCTGCAAAAGGGCTTTCTGTGGATTAGGAATGGGGTATGGGGCATGGGGAGCAGAGGAAGAAATGACCAATAACTAATGACTAATGACTAATGACCAAGCTAAATGTGTGCGGGTTTGTCAAAATCGCACTTGTAAAAAGCAAGGCGCTATGAAAGTCTTGGCGGCTTTGATGGCTTTGCCAATTCCTGGGGTAATGGTAACAGGTAGCAGTTGTTTGGGACAATGTGGTAATGGGCCGATGGTGCTGGTATTACCTGATATGGTCTGGTATAGTGGCGTTCAGCCTGATGAAGTACCTTTACTGGTAAAACAGCATTTGTTAGGTGGCCAAAGAGTCAAACAAATGCTCTATCATCGATTTCATTCCTAAAAATCAAGTCTGCACTGTTGTTAATTGCCAATTGGAGATTTTAGATTGCTGATAACTTAACTTTAGCAAGCTATTAAACTTCTTTTAAGGCTCTAGCCCTACCCATTTATTGGTAGGGTCAATCTAAAATCCCAAATCCAAAATCCTTTGACTTCAGTAATAACACTTGTAAAAAAGAATGTGATAGATACAAGTCTATAAACCCAGATGAAATTGAGCTTTTTTAATGCGTGAATTTTAAATTTTGAATTGATATGAGGCATTCGATGAATATCCAGCAACTGCGTCAATCCTTAAAACAGAAGTGGCTGAGTTACTACGAGCAAAATACTTCCTGGTTGGTTAAGATGCGAGTTTGGGCTACTTACGATGGTCTGCGGCGTCCTTCTTCTGGATTTATTTTGGCAACTTTGTCTGTTTTGGAACCGCAGTTTTATGAAATACTTGATTTTATCTCTGATTTAAGTAATAATCCTGATAAAATAGTCACTGCTTTGGGTCTTAACTTCAATCCCGATGAAGAGTTACGTCTAATAAAATCGGCAAAGCAAGTTGAAAGTGAGGCGTTAGAAGATGAATTTTCTCACGACAACAAAGTTGTTCCCTTGGTTTTAAATTCTACTCAAGAGGTAGCTGATTCTCCTGTTAAGACGCTAAACTCTGATTTACCACCTTTGCAGCAAACTCTAATATTATTAACAGATAATACTAAAGTAGCTGCTACACCACAATCTGGAACATCAGTGGCAGTTGTTACTAAAATTCCTGCGAATATATCCGTAAAAACGCTACATTCAGTGAAGCCAGATTCCAGTTTATTCAGGGAAGATAAACCAGTAAAATCATCGCTCCATCGCTCCTCCTCAACAGGAACGCTGACAGTTGTCTCTCAGGTCAACAGCAAAAGCAAAACTATGCCATCTGTGGCATTGGGTACTCAAGTTTCTGGTCATAGCAAACCCATCAGATCCTTAGCAATTACTACTGAAATTTCTAGTAATGGTAAACCAGTGCGATCGCTAGAAATTATTACCGAAGTTCCTAAAGATACTCAGCATATAAATACACCATCACAACAAGTTCAAAGCAAAGTCGATGTATTACGAAGCACCAATGCCCGTAGTGTAGCTTCTTGGGTAGATGAATTTTGCCAAGGTGTTAGATGCGATGGTTAATAGAGGGGAGTCGGGAAAATAAGTTGCTCAATTGGGATTGTTGACTGTTGACCGTTGACAGTCAACAGTCTTTTGTGGAATATTTTTTTTACTAGGATTTACGCAAGAACTCTCTCAAACTCTTATAACTTCGTGCCCTACCCTGCGGGAAGCCACTTTGTGTCTATGTGTCCTTTGCGGTTCGTTTATTCATACTTTTGCGTAAGTCCTATTTACTTGGAAGTCCCCTATTGACATGACAAAATATTTCTTGCGTAATATCATGTCCGCCTAATCACTTATCAGAAAAAATTCCCCGTGTCTTTGCGTCAATTTTAATGATAAGTCTTAATTCTATGGATACTCATGAGAAACAAATGGGATTTCTACTATTTCACCTGTGGTTTCTCCCACTTGAACTTTTAATCCCACACCACCGGCTTTAGTGCGGATGTAACCTAAGCCAAAATAACCATCAGGAGTTTCTGTATAACTAGTAAGTTTACCAACTTTTTCATCTCCCAGAGCGATCGCACTGCCAATTTCCGCAGCCGCGCTGAGTTTCACACCAAATAAGTGCTGTTTTACACCTTTATATGTGTTTAACCGAGCAATGGTTTCTTGTCCGATGTAGCAACCTTTGGTAAAAGAAATTGTTTGCCACAAACCAGCTTCTAGGGGGTTGTAATCATCGGTGAGTTCTGCGTCTGGGGCGGGTCGTCCTTGTAAAATTCGCAACACTTCCCAAGCGCGATCGCTCATTTCTACTGCTCCAAGTTCTAAGAGTTTTTCCCACACTGTTGCTTTGTCAGTGTAGGGAAAAGTTAAAGTGTAACCGGGAATTCCTAAACCACTACCTACAGCAATTCGCACTCCCTGAGCATTGGCAATGGTGTATACTTGGTGACTTCCGTAAGGTTGACCAATAAGTTCGCCAATACCCAATTTTTCAATTACAGCGTCGCTGAGAGGGCCAATGAGGCTGAGAGTATTGGTATATTGGGTGATATCAGATAATTCCACCTTATCTGCAAAGAAAATATATTTATCCAACCATTCCATAAGAAACTGGCGGCGGTTAGGGGAAACCAGCAAAATCACCGCATCTTCTCTGACATAGGCGGTTACTAAATCGATTGTTCTAGCTGTGGAAGTGACGAAAACTGTATCACAACCTTGTCCTGGCTTGAGTGCGAGGAAATCATTAGTGCTTTGGTTGTGTAAAAAGCGGAGGCGGTCATCGCCAGACACTTTGATGCGTCCCCAAGCGGTGCGATCGCAGATTGCAACCCCTTCTGTTGCAGCTTGGATAGCAGCTGCATCTTGATTGTCAATTGTAGATGTTGGCATGATGACCAATTGCCTTGTTTCAATGTTGTCGCACTGCAAATCTTAGCAAATAAGGGTTTGCGGCTTCAATGTACCCCAAGTTTTCTTCTAACTGTATAATCAAATCAAAATAAAGTGTCTAACTATAAAAACTGATGAAACGAACTTTTACTGCAAGTGTATGGCAAGAAGGTAACTGGTTTGTGGCACAGTGCTTAGAGATTGATATTGCTAGCCAAGGCGAGAGTGAAGCTGAGGCATGGGTGAGCGAAAAAAGGTGTGGGGAGTGTGGGAAGTGTGGGGAGTGTGGGGAGTGTGGGGAGTG
>NZ_JACKZU010000512.1:0-4335 GCF_014222165.1 Nostoc sp. 2RC | reverse complement strand
TAACTCCTAACTCCTAACTCCTAACTCCTAACTCCTAACTCCTAACTCCTAACTCCTAACTCCTAACTCCTAACTCCCCACCTCCCCTTCAAATGACTATTTTTATCATTACTCACAGCCAAGATAACGAAAGTATTCCTCTAGTTATGCAAGCAATTGCAGACCAAGGAGGAAAAGCATTTCGTTTTGACACAGATAGATTTCCTACGGAAATTCAGTTAGATGTTTATTATGGAAAAACTGAACGAGTTACTCTCAGTGTGGATGACCAAACATTAGATTTAAATGAGGTGTCAGCAGTTTGGTATCGGCGCATTGCTATTGGTTCGAGAATTCCCGATTCGATGGATAGGCAACTCAGACAAGCTTCATTGAAAGAATCTCGCGTCACTATTGAGGGGATGATTGCTAGTATTCAGGGTTTTCATCTCGATCCTTTACCGAATATTCGCCGAGCTGAAAATAAGCAATTGCAATTACAGATAGCACGAAAAATTGGTTTAGATACGCCACGGACATTAACTACAAATAATCCCTTGGCAGTGAAACAATTTGCCCAAGAGTGTCATCAAGGAATAATTACAAAAATGCTTTCTTCCTTCGCCATTTATGATGAACAAGGACGAGAAAAAGTTGTGTTTACAAATCCAATTTCATCTGAAGATTTAGAGAATCTTGATGGCTTACGTTTCTGCCCAATGACATTTCAAGAAAAAATTCCTAAAGCTTTGGAGTTGCGAACAACTATTGTAGGTAAACGGGTGCTGACGGCTGCGGTTGATTCTCAAGCTTTAGATAAAGCGCGTTACGATTGGCGCAAACAAGGAATTGCTTTACTTGATGCTTGGGAAGCATACACTTTACCTGAAGATGTGAAAGAAAAATTACTCAAATTGATGGCAGAATTCCGGTTGAATTACGGTGCTATTGATATTATTTTGACACCAGATAATAGGTATGTATTTCTTGAAGTGAACCCAGTCGGCGAATTCTTTTGGCTGGAACGCCATCCTCAGTTACCAATTTCTAAAGCGATCGCTGAAGTTTTACAGAACAATTGAAGAAGAATTCAGGAGTCAGGAGTCAGAATTCAGGAGTCAGAATTCAGGAGTCAGAATTCAGGAGTCAGAATCAATGAGTGGGGGATTCAGACCCACCACTAGTCTAAACTCCAGTCCAAATCAAATCGAATTTTCATACATCAATAGAGTTCTTGCAGAAGTCGGGACAAGGGGAAAGGAGGGAAGGTTTGGTATTTTCCCTTTCCCCTTTAACCTTTCCCCTTTCCCCACAAAAGTGCAAAAAGCGCTTTTGCACTTTTGTCTAATAACGAAATACCGCAGCTAGTGGTGTATCATCTGGCATATCTGCTGACTCAACTGCATAAACGATACCGCCATTTAAGATTGTTTGAGTGGCTGCGAAATCTAATAATTCTTCATCATCAGGTTGTGCATTGAAATGCACTTCAACCCTTTGGCTACCTGAGTCAAAAGTACCCCACTGCTGTTGATTGAGGGCGACAATTAATTTATCAACGCGTCCCTGGTAAGCTGCGGGAATAGTTTCTTTAATTTGGCTGGAGGCTTTTCCAGTTCCCAATAATTGCCTGTATTGATTTATTGCTTCTTGCTGTGCTTGGAAAAATAATGGTTCTACTATTTTCCAAGCTTGGGCGTGTAATTCTTCTGGTGACAGTAGTTCTGGATTACCTGTTATGCCAACATCCATGAGGTAAGGATAAGTATTTGCTTCTCGGTAAATCGGCAAAAGATATTCCACCCCAGCCAGCACTAAGGGAGCGTGTTCTGCTTTTAGTAACTCCTGCAATGCTTCATTTACCCGATGAAAGTATATGCTGAGATTTTCCTTTTCATCCTCATCACCAGCGCCATGACCGTGAAATACCGTGACTCCATTAGGAGCGGCGCGTCGTCCACCTGCTGCGCCTGGAGTGCCTGTATGGGATGTTGTTTGTCTTTCTGGTTCTTCAAACCGCAATACCTCTGCTAAAGTTGGCAGCACATCGGTCAAATCAATCTCTTGAATATGGTGGTGTGTACCTTCTAATAACCGAATCAAATTATGGCTGAGAGCCAGGATATAAAAATGTCCATCGCTTTGGAATAAGGGTAATAGAGGTTTCAGGTAAAAATGGTTACTAACATTTACTAATTCTGGAAAATCTACAGGTAAGGAGTAATAACGCAAAAAGTCCTGGGAGCGGAAGATTGCTAAACCATGACTCTGCTGTTGCCAAAATTCATACTTATCTAGCTCTCTGACTGATTCGAGTAAGTTTTTTGCATCTTCAGTACGCCAACCATGTTCAATCAGGCGTTCTTCAGCTTCTCGGATTAAATTCCTAAAACGGATTGGGTTTTGTTGTGTGTCTGAACCAGCGTGACAAGTTGGTAGAAAAATCGATACGCAGACTTCTTTTGATTGTTTTGCTAGTGTTTCGAGTTCTGTAATCGAAAGTAATTTCATTTTTTTGTCTCCTGTTTACACACAAGGGGTAGGGCCAATACGGTTCGGTTAAAGGGGAAAGGGGAAAGGGGAAAGGTTTCAAATACATCCTTTACCCCTTAACCTTTTCCCAGACCACAAGGCAAGTTCATACTGCTTGAACCGTATTAGGGGTAAGGCTGAGCTGACTTTTCACGTTATATGGAAAAGTCCACGGAAAATCTAACTTCCAAACCAAGAATTCAAAGTTTCTCTCCTGCGAGGAGAGAGATTTAGAGAGCAATACAGTTCAGTTAAGCCTTTCTTTCTTTCTTCTCTTTGCGTCCTTCTCTGACGAGACGCTGCGCGAATGCGTCCTTGGCGGTAGCCTGCGGCAAGCCGCTACGCGTCTACGTTAAAAAAATTGAATTTGACCAAGAGTTTTAGCCTTAACTGAACCGTATTGATTTAGAGAGAGGTTTTCCAGATATCGTGAAAAGTTAGTAAGGCTGAGACGTTTTTTTGTGTGGTGAATTTTAAACGCAAAGAAACGCAAAGTCAGCGCAGAGGTACGCAGAGTATTTCTGTGAAAATTCACTGCGAATTGATAAGTGAGTTTGGAGTTAAGGATTTTTTGCTTGTCCTTTATCTGTTCTTTTGCTTTTACAACAAACTAAGTAAGATTCATCTTGATGACTTTTTTCTTATTGCCTTTTGCTGTTCAGGTTACAAGGAAAATTTGAGGAACTTGTGAAGCCATCGTGCTATTTAATTTTTGTTCGATAATTTGACTGAAAAAATTCTCACGTTTTGTTCACATTTTGTTGACTGATGACTGATGAGTTATTATTCTTACCTGCCTGTTGCACGGATTTACACATGAAAACTACTGTGTGAATGTAGCAGATGTAGCCAAAGTTCAGGATTTGAAATCTTGTTCCATTTGTAAATATTCAGGAACGCCAACCAGTTCTTGAAAATCTTGAAAGTTAACTAAGTTGGGCAAATTCGCTGTGGTTCCTTGTTGTTTGAGATGTTGAAAACAAGCTTTCATGACTTGTGTAACAGCGAGTAAAGCAGTCACGGGAAAAAATGCAATTTTGAAACCTAACTTTTGTAATTCAATTGCGGAAATTTCTGGAGTTTTACCACCTTCGACGATATTTGCTACTAGCGGTACATCAGGAAAAGCAGTAGCGATCGCTTTTAATTCATCAACAGATTGCGGAGCTTCCACAAACAGTATATCTGCTCCCGCCGCTATGTAAGCTTTACCACGGGCAATGGCTTCTGCTAAACCTAAGGGGCCACGCGCATCAGTCCGGGCAATAATTACTAAACCGCTATCGCCACGGGCTTGTACTGCGGCGCGAATTTTTCTTGCATGTTCGGCTTGGGGAATCACTCGCTTACCTTCAAAGTGTCCGCACTTTTTCGGCCATTCCTGATCTTCCAACAACACCCCAGCAACACCCAACTGTACGGCATCTTTAATGGTACGAGTTACATTTAAAGCGTTACCATAACCCGTATCTAAATCAGCGATTAAAGGAATATTAATCGATTGAGCTATTCGCCCCACACTGTAAAGCATTTCCGTAGCCGTGACAAAGCCATAATCTGGCAAACCCAAAACAGAAGCCGCAATTCCAAAGCCACTGGTAGCCACGACTTCAAAACCCTGTTGTTCAGCTAACTTAGCTCCCAAACAATCATAAACACCAGGAATCACAATAATTTCTGGACGCGCTAGTAATTGCCGTAATCTTTGGCAAGCAGACATAAACTAAATAGATAAAGTAAAAGCATCCCCCTTTTGAGAATACAGTAACACGCGCTAGTGGTACGCCAAGGCAACTTGGCTTTTTAAAGGGGAAGGGGTAAAGG
>NZ_JACKZU010000511.1:0-4346 GCF_014222165.1 Nostoc sp. 2RC | reverse complement strand
GGGGAGATGGGGAGATGGGGAAGAATAACTTTTGCTCTTAACTTTTAACTCCTAACTCATAACTCCTAACTCAGCACTCCCCATGCCCAATGCCCTGAAGTAATATTGTTGCTTCGCCCTGTGTCCCAATTGTAGCAGTACCTGTTTTTTGAGGAAATTATTGGGTGGTGTCAACTTACCTGGGTAGTTTTGTCTGTGATGCTATACTATTTACCCAACTTAATGTGTATAACTATTTTCTGGAAGTGCGCTCTAAATCTACAATAATGAAGATAAGGTTCGCCCTCACTGCTTATTAAGCTGCTCGCCTAATTGTTACCGATTCTACGTGTGGAAAAATTGGGTTTACTAGCAGTTCCTCCTAGTTAAAAATCAAAGTCTAATGGCGTAAAATTACCTTCAATCTAGACAATCAAACACCTGTGGTCTCCACGCCACTTGCTCTACTTGGGGAGACCCCTACGTACTGTTAGTGGCTCCCCCGCATAGCGCTTTGGGCAGCATGGAGAGTTCTCCAAACCCAGCTTCTCCAAAAGCGTTGCGTGATTACCTGGCGGGGCTAAATATCAATCAGGCGTACTTTCTGAGTTTGGTTAGATGAAGGAATTTAAACCCAGGCAAACTTTGAGAGCATCGTGCAGTGAGAAGTCCAAAGGACGCCCAGAGTTGTGTGTGGGTTCGTTTCCTCGGCTCAACACAACTTGGGGAATAGTTTCCCGCAAGGGTAGGTTGGCTTCCTTTCCTTGGAAATTAGGAAGCCTTGCCTCAGGGCAATTCGTTTCCAGCTTGTTTCTGTAAGCCGTCAAAACCCTTGAAGCTCTTAATCAAGGTAAAGGTGAAAGGGAAAACACAAGAAGGGAAAGGTTGGAAAGGAAAAGGGGAAAGGTCTGAAGACTGGTCTTTTTCCCTTTTCTCTTTAGCTCTTTGTCAACAGGCAAAGGAGACCTTTCGCTTCCTATGGTGAGGGCATACAGGAAAGAACCAGATTAAAAAAATGATGTTTTGACCAAAGGTCGGTTCACTGCATGGAATTTTCAATCGCTACACTCCTTGCCAATTTCACCGATGATAAATTGGTGGCTCGTAAAGTTTTGGAAAAGAAACTTGGTTGTGAAGATGAAAAAAGCCTACAAAAACTTCACATAGCCTTAGATGTTCTGGAAAAAATCGGTATTTTGGTGAAAGAACGAGGCAAGTATCGCCGTGTTATGGAAGAGGGAATCATCGAAGCAAAACTCCGTTGTTCTAGTAAAGGTTTTTGCTTTGCGATTCAAGATGTGGAAGGAGCTGAGGATATTTACATTCGAGAAAGTCATCTAAGTAATGCTTGGAATGGCGATCGCGTTTTGGTCAGAGTCCTCAAAGAAGGTAGTCGCCGTCGCTCTCCGGAAGGAGAGGTGAAGCTAATCTTAGAACGTTCCAACCACACATTATTAGCACGAATTAAGCAAGTAGAAAGCGGTTTTCGGGCTGTACCTCTAGACGATAGACTGCTATTTGAACTCAAGATTCAACCCAATGGTGCGAAATTAGAAGATGCCATCGATCACCTCGCCCACGTGGAAGTCTTGCGTTATCCCTTAGCTCAATACCCCCCTTTGGGTAGAGTAGTACAAATCCTTGGCAGTGATGCCGAAGCTGCTGCTGATATAGATTTGGTAACATGCAAGCACGACTTGTCACGTACTTTTGCCGATAACGTCCTGGAAGCAGCTGCCAAGTTACCCAAAAAGCTCCTCAAAGCAGACCTGAAAAATCGCTTAGATTTACGTAATGTATTCACCATTACCATCGAAGGCGTAAATGGAGATACCAAAGTCATTGAAAATGCCTTTAGTTTGGAGAGAAACCCCAGTGGAAATTGGCTTTTAGGAGTTCACATCGCTGATATTTCTCACTACGTGCAACCTGATGAAGCCCTGGATAGAGAAGCACTCAAACGAGGCAAATCAGTGTATTTGGGAGAATTAATACTGCCAATGTTGCCTCCAATTGTGGCAGAACGCTGTTCTTTAGTAGCAGGAAGCGATCGCTTAACCATCTCTTTCTTAATTACCATCGATCCCAAATCAGGGCAAATAGTAGAGTGGGAAATTCAACCAAGCGTCATCAACGTCGAGACTGCACTCACCACAGAACAAGCCGAAGAAATTCTCGCAGGTGAATTTCATAACCAATCTCCAGAGGTGTTGGAGATTCTGCAAAATCTCCAGGCTTTGCAAAGAGATTTAAGACAAGTGAGATTAAATCGCGGTAGCTTGCAATTAAATCTGCCCCCCAGCCAAAACCCATATTATGATGAGGGAATTCTGGGGGCTGTGGTGGTCAATGATTTACCGGTGCGATCGCTACTCACTGAGTTAGTACTGTTAGTTAATCAATTGATGGCAACTCACCTAAACGCCCTTGGTGTTCCGGCTATTTGGCGAGTCCAAGGCACGCCAGATATCGAAGATGTCCAGGAAATGCTGAAATTGGCAATCAATTTAGGCGTTGACTTAGCCTTAGATCCAGAAGCCGATATCCAACCATTAGATTATCAACATTTAACCAGAGCTTTTGCCGAATCTGCCTCCGAGCAAGTTCTCACCTATTTGTTGCAAGATACCCTCAAGCCCTCTGCATACAGCACCACCAAAGGGCCTCACTTTGGCTTGTCGCTAGGGCAGTATGTCCACTTTAGCGCCCCCTTGCGGCGTTACCCGGACTTATTGATGCAAAGAGTGTATTACACACTACTGGAACATGGACGCGATCGCCGTAACACCCGTGTGAGAGAGCGAGTTAACTTACGCCATTCCTCCAGCCACGAAGAAATTAACTGGAACGTTTTACCCCCAGAATTGCAACAAGAACTCCAAAGCGATTTGACCAGGGTAATTGTCCAAATCAATGACAGAGAAAAAGAAGTCCAAGAAGCTGAAGCTGATTTAGCAGGACTGCAAAAAGCCCAACTGATGAAGCAGCGCATCGGTGAGGTCTTTCAAGGAGTAATTACTGGCGTTCAATCCTACGGTTTCTTTGTGGAAATTGAAGTACCAGCAGAGGCGGTTGAATCCAGTAGTAATCCTGGCGTACCCCTGAGAGTAGAAGGATTGGTACACGTCAGTTCTCTCAAAGATGATTGGTATGAATATCGCGCCAGACAACAAGCACTATTTGGTCGCAAAAATCGCGCTTCCTATCGACTAGGCGATCGCGTTGCTGTGCAAGTTAAGAGTGTTGATTACTACCGCCAGCAAATTGATTTGGTAACTGTCGGCAGCGATGGTGTAGCTAAAGGGTTAGCAGGTAGCGCCTCTAATGAAGATATTTCAGACCTTTACTTAGAAAATGACATGGAACCTGATGACCTAGATCCTTATGGAGAGGATGAGTAAATACCTTTAGGAGTATGTGTTAAATCAAACTAAACCTCTAATTTTAGGCGTATCGGGCGCATCTGGTCTGATTTACGCCGTTCGCGCTATCAAATTTCTGTTGGAAGCAGAATATAGCATTGAACTGGTTGCCTCTAGATCAACTTACATGGTTTGGCAATCAGAACAGGAAATTCGGATGCCAGCAGAACCAACAGCGCAAGAACAATTCTGGCGAGAGCAAGCAGGAGTCCCACTTGCTGGTAAACTGCGCTGTCATCCTTGGGGCGATGTCGGTGCTGGAATTGCCAGTGGTTCCTTTGCGGCTTTAGGAATGATAATTCTTCCATGTAGCATGAGTACAGTGGCAAAACTAGCAGCCGGCTTGAGTTCCGATTTACTAGAACGCGCAGCTGATGTGCAACTCAAAGAAGGTCGCAAATTGGTAATTGTACCGCGTGAGACTCCTTTTAGCTTGATTCATCTGCGTAACTTAACTTCCTTAGCAGAAGTTGGAGTGAGAATTGTCCCCGCTATTCCTGCTTGGTATCACAATCCGCAAACCATTGAGGATTTAGTTGATTTTGTAGTTGCCCGTGCTTTCGATCAATTAGATATTGACTGTATCCCAATTCGGCGCTGGCAAGGAAGGAATTAAGTTTATTGTTGACTGTTGACTGTTGAGTGTTGACAGTTAACAGTCATAGCAGTTCAAACAACCCCAAATGCTCTTGGTAGCTGAAAAAAAAATATTTTTCCAAAAACACTAGCGCAATGGAAAATCTTTTGCTATATTATATAATCGTGAGACATAAGGGCGGTTAGCTCAGTTGGTAGAGCGCCTGCCTTACAAGCAGGATGTCATCAGTTCGAGTCTGGTACTGCCCATAAACAAAAAGCCGCCTTTCAGGGCGGCTTTTTGATTGGAAGTATACTGAATACCCTATAGCTAAAGGGATGGGGTATGGGGAGATGAGGGAGATGGGG
>NZ_JACKZU010000510.1:0-4375 GCF_014222165.1 Nostoc sp. 2RC | reverse complement strand
AACCTTTCCCCTTTCCCCTTTCCCCTTTCCCCCACCAAGTCAAGGTAACTGCTAGTATAGTTATGCTTTTTTAGGGCGCATTAGCTTATTATTTATATTAGATTGCTGTTAATTTCATAAAAATTCCTGTAGATGCTTGCTTATGCACCCACAGGATTGTATAACTTTCTGATTGATTGTACGACTTTTTTATTGTTGTACAAAAATAGGATTGCTACATATTTCTACTATTCAACCGTAACACTTTTAGCAAGGTTACGAGGCTGGTCAACGTCTAAACCGCGACGGGCAGCGATGTGATAAGCCAATAGTTGCAAAGGTACAACTGTGAGTAGGGGAGAAAGTAATTCTTCTATATGGGAGACAGGAAGTAAATCGTTAAAGATTTCGCCAGCTTCGCCATCTTTAACGGGAGTCACACCAATTAAGCGGGAATCTCTGGCTTTGGCTTCTTGGGCATTGGAAATTACCTTTTCATACACACTACCAGGAACTGCGATCGCCACTACTGGAACCTTCGCATCTAATAATGCAATGGGGCCGTGTTTCATCTCGCCGGCTGGATATCCTTCGGCGTGAATATAACTAATTTCTTTTAATTTCAATGCTCCCTCTAAAGCAATGGGAAAGTTAATTCCTCTGCCGACAAAAATGAAATCTTGGGTTTCAGCAAATTCATGGGCTAACTGTTCAGTTAAACGTTCTTGACTTTCTAATGTTGATTCAATGTCTTTAGGAATTTCTCGCAAGCCATTAATAATTTTCTCTAAAGTTTCTTTAGAAGCTGTCTGCCGATGAGCTGCTAAATCTAATGCCAATGCATAAAACGCCATTAGTTGAGCGGTAAAAGTTTTTGTCGCCGCTACGCCAATTTCAATTCCAGCTAAAGTACTGATGATATTTGGTACTAAATGACCAAGGCTACTTTCTGGACGATTAGTAATACCTAAAAGTCGTGCTTCATATTTAGCTTCTTTATCCTGGCGGCGTTCTTTTTCCATGGACAAAGCTGCTAAGGTATCAGCCGTTTCTCCTGATTGAGTAACGCCAATAATCAAAGTATTGGATGTCAATGGTGAAGGTGCATAACGATACTCAGAAGCGTAATGTACTTGAGTAGAAATTCCTGCAAGTTGTTCGATTAAATATTTACCAATTAATGCCGCGTGCCAACTTGTACCACAAGCAACGATGTGAATTTGTTCTAAATCTGTGTATAAATTTTCAGGTAATCCCAGATTGATTGGCGATCGCCCATTTGCCTCTACATTATTAAAATAAGCTTCTAAACTAGCTCTTACTACCCCCGGTTGCTCGTGAATTTCCTTGAGCATGAAGTGTTTGAATCCCTGTTTTTCCACCATCGTGGGATTCAAGTTGAGTAGTCGTGGTTGCTTTTTGAGCCTATGGCCAGCGAAATTATAAATTTCAACGCCTAATGGTGTCAGGCGGGCAATTTCGCCATTTTCTAAAGGTAACACTGCACGAGTATAGGCAACGATGGCTGGTGTATCGGAAGCACAAAAGAACTCCCCTTGACCAAAACCAATCACTAAAGGCGCTTGTTGGCGAACAACAATCAATTCATCAGGATAATCAGCACAAACCACCGCCAGTGCAAATGCTCCTTCTAAGCGGTTAACAGCTTGACTAACTGCTTCTAGAAAATCACATGAGGAAGATGAAGGAGAAAAATTATTTAAAATTTCGGCGATGAGGTGGGGGATAACTTCGGTATCTGTTTCCGAACGAAAAACGTGTCTTTTTGCTTTGAGTTCTCCCCGCAACTCGCGGTAATTTTCGATAATCCCATTTTGTACCACCGCCACTCGCATAGCGGTATCCATGTGGGGATGGGCGTTGTATTCTTCTGGTTTACCATGAGTCGCCCAGCGAGTATGACCAATACCAATTTGGGCAGGGGTTTCCATTTGTTCTAGTTTAGAACGTAGGTTATGCAGCTTGCCCTTAGCCCGCACGCAATGAACTTCACCTTCCCAAATAGTCGCGATTCCAGCAGAATCATAGCCCCTGTACTCTAGTTTTTCCAGCCCAGCCAGTAAAATATCTGTTGCAGCTTGAGTGCCTATATATCCAACAATTCCGCACATTGCTCACACCATTTTTTTTCAGGATGATTACATCCAGTATAGTTGTTACCACAAACTGGGTGTTTTGCAAAGATAGGGCTGATACAAAAATGGCTAAGAAGTAAGTTTTGTTGACTGTTGACGGTTAACACTCAACAACTAATTAAAAATTACCAAAGAAAAAAGGGGGCTATGTGCTCCCTCTATGCCACTAGGTATTGTTATAAATTCTGGGCTTTGGATTGGACGGTACAAAAGTGGCTTATAGGATTTAAATACCCAGAGATTTTATCCCCATTCTAAAATTACGATTTTGTAAGGCGGGCAGTACCCAACACCAGTTGCACTTTTGCAGAACATAAGGACTGCACTGGCTTCCTGACAATGGTAAAAGTAGTTGCTATTGAACACTACAGGAGTCTTGAGTGCTGAGTTCCAAATCCTGAGTGAGGAATCAAGAAATTATTTTTGTAATTTCCTAGTTTGTATCTCAGCATCAGGTACTCAGCACTCTGCACTATGTTCTTAGTAAGCCAGACCCATACTGCGAGTTGTTTCAGCACCCAGGTAAACCCGAATGCTCAAAAAGTCTGTGGGGCAAGCAGTTTCGCAACGCTTACAGCCTACACAGTCTTCTGTACGGGGTGAAGAGGCAATTTGAGCAGCCTTGCAGCCATCCCAAGGAACCATCTCCAGTACGTCAGTGGGGCAAGCGCGGACGCATTGGGTGCAGCCAATGCAGGTATCGTAGATTTTTACGGTATGAGACATTGAAAAAACGGCTCCTTTCGAGTGTTCTTCTCTGCGAAAGAATCATAATCAACGCATAGTTTACCGCAGTGCTTGATAGGCCGTAATCAAAAGGCTACATAACTTTAAACAATTTAATAAGCACGTTAGAAAATTTGTTTTTGCGAGATCGTCCCTATTGACCTTTAAATTAAAAACACCATCGCAACGTATTTTCACCACTCGAATACCATAATATGGCTTGCTAGTAAAGTCATCTACAAAAAAATCAATTTAAAAGATGAGAACGGCAAGTTATCTATGGTACTTATTAGTTAGACACTATAGCAATCACAAATCAAGGAAATGTATAACAAAATATTAAATATTTAACAAAATTTACCAATTAAGTGTAAAGACAATGGGCTTGATTATTGCTTATCGCTTCAGACTAGTGGTTCATCGCATTAGTTATGAAAGGTTCGTAGTAATCACTTTAGTGCTTAAAAATCAAGGACTAAAGTCCTGACTACGAACATTTTTTACCTACCAGTTCTTGCATCTGTATCAATATTTTGGTGAATTGGTATAATTCATAAAAAATAAAGCGATCGCCCTGAGTATTTATGAGCGATCGTTCACCAAGAATTTTTATATTTAAATTTTTTATCCTGGCAAATTTATAATTTTTACTCCCAGATATTTTAGAGTATTTCTGAACTGGCAAATTCATCATTAATTAGAGAAAATTTTGGCAAAATAACTTGCTCGTTAGCTATTTCAATGGATTCTTCTTGGTGAGGATTGACATCAGTGAAATTATCTTTTTTATACTCCCTTTCTCTAATTTCGCGAGCAATACTTTCCAAAAGCCAAAGTTGTTCTTCCACAGACAAAGCACGGATGGAGCGCTCAATTTCGAGTAAATTCGGTGATATCATTTTGCTGGTGATTTCAAAAAGGTGTATTTTTCAAAGCTATTATACTCAGTCTATCTGGTTAATCCAGAGCGGGAGCAAATTCGCCATCATTTTTCCCACATCTATCTTTTCATCAACCAAAGTGACATTGCTATAAACAACCATTAGCCAATTTAATGACATTTTAATTAAGTATTACTGCCCAATCAAAATGTAGGGTAAGCTTGTTACATGAATTATGAAACAGCTCGAAAACTCCTGATAGATCAGACAATCCCAACCCAGGATTACCCAGATGCGCTGTTAGAGCGTATGAAACATGGGAAACCGCCAGTACCTGGTCAAATCACCTCAATTTTGTTGGCATTGAAAGTAGTGTTTGAAGCCCTCAAAGATGCCTCCGCCCTAGACCGAGAACTGGCCTTGGCGCTTTATCAGTTAAGCATCAAGACACAGCAACTATATGCCGCAGGACGTAAAGCTGGTATTGATTGGCCGCCCCTACTCAAGGAAGATTTGTTACGAATTTCCTTAGCAGCTGAGAGTATCTTTTCAGGCACATGGCAAACTTTAGGTTCTTTGGGTTTGGAGAAACTGTGAAGAAGGGAATGGAGAGTGGGGGATGGGGAGGTGGGG
>NZ_JACKZU010000509.1:0-4452 GCF_014222165.1 Nostoc sp. 2RC | reverse complement strand
TTAGGACTTACGCAAAAGTATGAATAAACTAACCGCAAAGGACGCAAAGGGCACGAAGTTATAAGAGTTTGAGAGAGTTCTTGCGTAAGTCCTAAATTCTTTACAGCCAATTTCCAATAATAATAAATGGTGCCCAATAATAGGGGTGATTATATTGGATGTCAATTTCAGTTGTTTTTGCATTAATCAGTTTCAATTGAGCAAGTTGTAAAGCTTGTGCTTTAGTGATTTTTGGTTGACGTAATTGATTATAAAACTCTGCTACTAAATTGGCTGTAGATTCATCCCCCACAGACCATAATGAAGCCATTGCACTTTTAGCACCAGCTTGTAATGCTACACCTGCTAACCCTAAGGTTGATCTATCGTCACCAACTGCTGTTTGACAAGCGGTGAGTGCTAATAATTCTAACTTAGTTGAATTATTATTAGTTTCACGCAGTAAAGTTTCTAGTTGATTAATTGTGAGTTTATCATTATTTCCTGTGACCAGGAATGTATCTTCGGGAATTGTGCCGAATTGTGCGTGGGTTGCGACGTGAATAATTGGATAGGCTGTGTTTTGAATTTCTTTTTCTAAATTACTAATTGTAAAATCTTGATTTTCTAATTTTTTAGTATTGGTAAATTGTTCTTGGATGCTTTTAGTTTCTAAAGGAACATTGATTAATGGTTCAAATAATAAATCATCAATTTTTATTTCTTTGCTCACAGCTAAAACCAAGGCTCTAGTTGATTTGAAATTAACTTTTTGTGTGGAGGTTAATTGTAAGCTTGGTGTAGTGGCGATCGCATATTTTTCAATCAAATATTTTTTGTCTATTTTGTCATAAAGTGCAGCCATCGGAACATTACGTAAAAAGCTATCTTGGATAAATACTAAAGTTTGAATTTTTTGAGCTTCTAAATATTTTTCCAAGGGACGAATAATTAATTCATAAAGGTTTTCAGCATCTTTAGTACTATAGATAATATCTCGCTTTCCCCTAATTAACCCATCG
The DNA here is from genome assembly GCF_014222165.1 of Nostoc sp. 2RC. NCBI lineage: Bacteria > Bacillati > Cyanobacteriota > Cyanophyceae > Nostocales > Nostocaceae > Nostoc > Nostoc sp. 2RC. The sequence continues at coordinate 3,451 of NZ_JACKZU010000509.1, read as the reverse complement.
TAGAAGTCTTTAATTTTTTGACGAAGAGTTTCCTGGCTTTTATCTATCCATTCTAAATGCGTTTCTTGATTAGGTAAACTTAAGATAATTCCTGTTTTATCTTTGAGGACTATCGAACTAATAAAAGCAGAATTCTCTTCTACAACTTCGGCGATATTTCTATTTTCAATGGCGGTTAAAATACAATCATTTCCAAAGTAATTTTGAATTTCTGCTAACCTGAGAGAATTTATTGTAGTTAAGGCAGAATTAAAATCTGGTTTATTCAGTTCTTTATTATTACTAATATTTGGAGAAGCAAATTCCAATTGAAGTTGTGCTAACTGACGATACACAGGCTCAATGATATCCCGAAAATCGAATTGAAAATCCCGGTCGGCAATGAGAATATCACTGCGTAATTGTTCTAGAATATTGTATGCGCGTTGATAAAAAGGAAGTGCCTTAGTATTTTGATTTTCTGCTTTTAAAATTCTCCCGGCTTGCCATTCCCATAAATATAAGCTATCTTTAGCCTTTAATTTTTGATCTGCTAACCAAATTGCTTTGTTAGTAAATTCCCAAGCTAGTTTATAATTTTTTTCTTGACATTCATAAAAATGACCAAGCGCTCCCAAAGCATAAGATCCAGAACGGTAATCTTCCAGCCTTTGAGAAATTTTGATAGCTTGGTTAAATAATTCCTTGGCTTGGGAGTTTGGTAATTTTGATTTTGTTAAACATTGAGTAAATGGCGAACTTAATTCTTCATCAACACCAGGTAAATTTGCTAAATCGATGGCGCTATATACTTTATTAACAGAATCAGGTAATTTATCCAATAGTCCTAAAGCTGCTTGGATATTTACCTCCAATTCATTCTGGGGTATTAAGCTAATTGTTTTTGAGCGATAAAAAAGCTGAATTTGATTCAGCAGACTTCGCATCTCCCCAGATTTATTATCTTGTTCACGAGCTTCTTTGAGGCTTGCTTGGAAATATTCCAGGGCTTGTTGATAATCATTGTTGGCGTTTTGTTGGAATTCAGTTGCTTTCAAAACACTTTGTTGTTGAGCAGATTTCGCACGTAAATTCCAAAGTTGGGCACGGCTGGCGCGAGCATTACCTAAACTATTAAGGATGGCAAAATTATACGTCTGATTATCACTTTTTTTAGCAGCTTCCAGATATTGAATAGCTACATCATAATTCCCTCGAAGGCGATAAGTTTCACCCAAACTTCCTAATGCTGCAATTTCTCCGACTTTATCCTGTTGTTGTGTAGCTATCTGTAATGCACTACCTTGCTGACAAGTTAAGTTTTCGATATTTTTTATATCAGAAGCACCACATAAAAAATTAATAGCTTTTCCTGTTTGTCCAACATTACTGTAAACTTGGGCTATTTCTGTTAATACCCGCCCTACTTTTTGCCAGTTTTGTTGAGAGCCATAGTAATTCTTAACTTTATCCCAATAATTTAGAGCTTGCTCATTTTCACCCAATTGTTGATAAGTTCGTGCTAAATTTTCACTCACAACAGTGACATGATTATAGTTTTTCTGTTGTTCGTATAGCTTTAAAGCTGCTTCCCAAGATTGAATTGCAGCCTGAAAGTTACCTGTTTTATAATTTTCAACTCCTCTGTTAACTAATTTATCAGCATCAATGGCTTGAGCTTGGACTAAATTGCCTATACTCACTTGTGGAATGATTAATTGCACATTATTTAACCATACACAAAAAGTGAAACTGACAAAAAATAGAATTGTTAACCAATAATAAGTAGTTGATTTAGAAAATTTTTTGACCACGGTGAAGTGATTACAAATAGGTTTACTAAAAATGAAATCAGATAATTTATATATTTGTCAACTAATTGAAAGAATATTTATGTAAAAAATCATTAATAGCAAAATTGATGTACGTTGGCTATGCAGTTTTCTGCAATTTTCCAAACATCATTATGTATTCTTCAGATTTGATTTATCGAGTAAATATATGGCAGGTAAAATTATTTTCTAGGAAATAACGATGAATAAGTTGCATAAACTACTCGTAGCTACCACAGTCATAGTATCTTTTAGTAGCATTCCCTTTGGTGAAACGGTAGTTCAAGCGCAAGAAGCAGCATTTATGCAATGTTTCAAAGAATATACTAATTTAGGGATTTCAGCAGATGCGGCATTAGGAGAATGCCAAAAAACTAATCTAGTTAGATGTATTCAAGGTTTAATTACTAAAAAATATGTAGCTAAATCACTATCAGAATCTAATGGACGTTATTTAATTGATTCTGGTTCTCTTGATATGAGATGGCTAGAGGCTAATGGATGGAAAAACAAAGGATGTCGTGCTCGTATAGAAGGAGAATCTAAAACTTTAAATCGTTATCAGTGGTTTAGACAGGGCTGGTGTGGACAACCACAAATTGAATTCGAGCAATATTACTCTGTTGATGAAGCAAAAATGATTTGTCAATTAGGTTTACAGCCAAAAGAATAAAGTGCGATCGGTGCAACCAGAATTCTGCCGAAAAGCAATAGGTCGAGCATTCTTACAAGCTATCATCAATGAATTTACTAACATTAGACCTGCCTTGAAAATAGGGACTGGGGATTGGGGAAGAAATATTTTCATTCCTTCGTTGTGAATTGTGTTCATGGAGTTTGTTGCAATCAATTGCTTTTTGCACTTTTGTGGGAAAAGGGATGCATCTTTATTGGGGAAAGGGAAAATACCAAACTTTTCCCCCTTTCCCCTGCCCCTTTTCCCGACTTCTGCAAGAAGTTTATTGGTTACTCTAAACTTTGCCTAGACACCGCGTCTTAGGCAAAAGAAGCACAAGCACTTTATCGTAGATTTGGTTTTTACAATATCGAGCCATATTTAGAAAAAACAGAGATTCCGTTAGAATATCGAGGAAACTGGATTTTTATAGAATTGATTTTAAAATGATAAATATCCGTCCTGAAACTTTGACAGACTACCCAGCAATAGCCCAGGTGAATACTTTAGCTTTTGGTCAAGATAACGAAGCCAAATTGGTGGAACGAATACGTCATTCTCACCGCTATATTCCAGAACTTTCGCTAGTTGCTGAAATTGAAGGTATGGTAGTCGGTCACATCTTATTTAGCTATATTGACCTGGCGAAGGAACAAACATTACAAGTACTTGGTTTAGCACCTTTAGCAATTCGTCCAGAGTTTCAAAAACAAGGAATTGGTAGTGCATTAATCAAAGCAGGCTTAGAAATAGCAGAAACAAAGAAAGAAGCCATAGTAATTGTACTAGGTCATCCAGAATTTTATACCCGCTTTGGCTTTCAGACTTCTGTGCTTTATGGAATTGAATCTCCCTTTCCAGTACCAGAAGAATTCTTTATGGTTAAACCACTGCAAAATTATCAAGAAAAGTATCAGGGGAAGGTTGTTTATCCACCAGCTTTTGATGGGGTGTAGTATTAATC
>NZ_JACKZU010000050.1:0-30072 GCF_014222165.1 Nostoc sp. 2RC | reverse complement strand
TCTCTGCCCAGTGCCCATTCCCCATTTCCTTTTATCAATTGTTGATTTAGATACAACTTAAAATTAATTATCTGTGTTACTTGTGGATTTTTGTCGTTGAGATCAACTCTTAAGGTCTTCTTTAGGAGATCGGCGAAAATCTCGGACTACCCTAAAAGATGAAAGGATCTGCAAGAGTTAGCCAAACAAATTTATGACACTACAAAGCTTTGGTGTGATTGGACTAGCCGTTATGGGTGAGAATATCGCTCTAAACGTCGAACGTAATGGCTTCCCAATTGCAGTTTACAACCGCTCCAGAGAAAAAACGGATGCCTTTATGGCGCAGCGTGCGCCAGGACGGAACGTCAAAGCCGCTTTTACCCTAGAAGAATTTGTCGCCTCATTGGAACGTCCCCGCAAAATCCTTGTGATGGTGCAAGCTGGTAAGCCAGTGGATGCGGTGATTGCTCAACTCAGACCTTTGCTAGATGAAGGCGATATCGTTATCGACGGTGGTAACTCTTGGTTTGAAGACACAGAAAGACGCACTCAAGAATTAGAACCTGCTGGACTGCGGTATCTTGGTATGGGCGTCAGTGGCGGTGAAGAAGGGGCGCTAAACGGCCCTTCACTAATGCCTGGTGGTACAACCAGTTCTTACGAGTATTTATCACCAATTTTCAACAAAATTGCTGCCCAAGTCGATGACGGCCCTTGTGTAACGTACATTGGCCCTGGCGGTTCTGGGCACTATGTAAAAATGGTACATAATGGCATTGAGTATGGCGATATGCAGCTCATTGCTGAAGCCTACGACTTGCTCAAAAATGCGGCTGGATTAGACCATAATCAGCTACATGAAGTGTTTGCTGAATGGAACACCACCGACGAACTCGATTCATTTTTGATTGAGATTACGAAGAATATCTTCCCTTACATTGACCCAGATACAAATCTACCCCTGGTGGACTTGATTGTTGATGCAGCTGGTCAAAAGGGAACTGGACGCTGGACTGTGCAAACTGCACTGGAATTGGGAGTTTCGATTCCCACAATCACAGCGGCTGTGAATGCCCGGATTATATCTTCTATCAAAGAAGAACGGGTAGCAGCATCTAAAGTCCTCACAGGCCCCAGTGGCAAGTATAGCGGGCAAACCAAGGACTTTATCAACAAAGTACGGGATGCTCTCTATTGCTCAAAAATCTGTTCTTACGCCCAAGGTATGGCGCTGCTTTCTACAGCTTCAAAAACATATAACTGGAATTTGAATCTGAGCGAAATGGCGCGGATTTGGAAAGGTGGCTGTATTATTCGCGCTCGCTTTTTGAATAAGATTAAGAAGGCTTTTAGCGAAAATCCAACTTTGCCTAACTTGCTGTTAGCTCCCGAATTTAAGCAGACAATTCTCGACAGACAGACTGCTTGGCGGGAAGTGATTGCGACAGCTGCAACACTGGGAATTCCAGTACCCGCATTTAGCGCATCCTTGGATTATTTTGACAGCTATCGCCGCGATCGCCTACCCCAAAACCTCACTCAAGCACAACGCGACTACTTCGGCGCACACACTTACCTGCGTCTTGATAAGCCAGGAACCTTCCACACTGAATGGGTACCAATTGCTGAAGCTCATAAAAAATAGGCTTTCGCACTCATACACCAGCATATTGTGAAAGTTTAAAGCGTTTTCAACTGCAATTTTAAGAGTGACTCTGAATTTCAGAGTCATTTTTTTATCAAAGCCCACCCCCAGCTACCACAAAATAATACCATTTTGGATTTTAGATTTTAGATTTTGGATTAGGAATTGCTTTGTACATTTCGATTCTGAAAATCCATCTGTATCATTCTTTTTTCAAATTGGTATAGTCTTTGTTTTGTAAGGTAAGTTTCGCCGTGAGCGTCAGCCGAAGGGTTGAAACCCTACCCGCAAGTGGCGTGGCTGAATTTTCCCTGTTCCCTTTTATTGACTTAGACCCTTTGAATAGAATATGATTATAGATTGTCTGTCTAATTCCGCTCGGAACAGGTAGACATATTGCAAAAGCTGGGAAAACCAGCTACCTGTACGGCAACTTCAAGGACAATTCCATGACCTACGCAATTATTGAAACTGGTGGCAAACAAATCAGAGTAGAGCCGGGACGGTTTTACGACATTGAACTGCTTCCTGTGCAAGCAGATGAAAAAGTTACAATAGATACAGTATTATTGCTCCAGCATGATGGCGAAGTCACCATTGGACAGCCACGAGTATCAGGTGCAACTGTAGAAGGGACTGTACTGCGACATTTCAGAGATCGTAAAGTCCTGGTATACAAAATGAAGCCGAAAAAGAAAACCCGCAAAAAACGCGGACATCGCCAAGAAGTTACCAGGCTTTTCATTGACTCCATTAGTCTTAATGGTGCGGTGTTTACTGCTTCAGCTGCAACCGATGGAAGTCCTGCTGTAGATGACACTCCTGCTCAAGAAGCGGAAACCGTTGCAGAATAATAGAGAAAAGATAACGTAGATAAATAACAAGGAAATCATGGCTCATAAGAAAGGAACAGGTAGTACACGCAACGGTCGTGACTCTAATGCCCAACGTCTAGGCGTCAAGCGCTATGGCGGTCAAGTTGTACGTGCAGGAAATATTCTCGTGCGTCAGCGTGGCACTAAATTTCACCCTGGTAACAATGTCGGTATTGGTAGCGATGACACTTTGTTTGCCTTAATCGACGGTGTAGTAACCTTTGAAAGAAAGGGCAAAACCCGTAAAAAAGTTAGTATTTATTCAGTGGCAACCGCTACTGAAGAAGTAGCAAGCTAGAAAATAAGGTGGGGACAAACGACCATTTGCCCCGCCCTTAATTTGATTTCTCAATCTAAAATCTAAAATACTCTCAAAATTGTCTGTGTGGTTTCACCCATGCCAATTTCCAGACTCATCTGCTAGAGATGCTAAAGGTTTAGTGTTATAGAAAAAATGCTTGCTAGAGTCTGGAGTGCATCAATTGTTGGTATCGATGCTGTTAAAGTAGGCGTGGAAGTCGATGTTTCAGGAGGATTACCGGGAATTGTTGTCTTGGGGCTTCCAGATTCAGCGATTCAGGAATCAAGAGAAAGGGTGAAGGCAACCCTCAAAAATGCAGGTTTCGCCTTTCCCATGCGAAAAATTGTCATTAATTTAACTCCAGCCGATTTACGCAAAGAAGGCCCCTGTTTCGATTTACCTATTAGTGTGGGAATTTTGGCGGCTTCTGAGCAAATTAACGCTGATTTATTAGGAGATTATCTATTTTTAGGTGAGGTATCACTGGATGGCAGTTTGCGTCCAGTGGCTGGTGTATTACCCATCGCTGCTGCTGCCCAAAAGATGGGCATTATAGGTTTAGTTCTCCCTGCTGATAATGCCCAAGAAGCAGCAGTGGTGGAAGGTTTGGCTGTTTATGGTTGCCAACATCTCTCGGATGTGGTGGACTTTTTAAATAATCCAGGGCGTTACAAACCTGTGCAGATTGCTGATAATTTAGAGACGTTACATGTAACGTCTGTACATTCACCAGATTTACAAGATGTTAAAGGACAAACTCATGGGCGTCGTGCCTTAGAAATTGCTGCGGCTGGCGGGCATAACTTGGTGTTTGTCGGGCCGCCAGGTAGCGGTAAAACTATGTTAGCGCGGCGTTTACCGGGAATTTTGCCGCCTTTGAGTTTTGCTGAATCTTTAGAGGTGACTCGAATTCATTCGGTGGCTGGTTTATTGAAAAATCGTGGTTCTTTAGTACGCGATCGCCCTTTTCGCAGTCCCCATCACTCAGCATCCGGCCCCTCTCTGGTAGGTGGTGGTAGCTTTCCTCGTCCTGGGGAGATATCATTATCTCACAATGGCATATTATTTATGGATGAACTGACGGAATTTAAACGCGATGTTTTAGAATTTCTGCGTCAACCTTTAGAAGATGGCTTTGTGACGATTTCTCGTACTAAATTATCAGTGATGTTTCCCGCGCAGTTTACTTTGGTGGCTAGTACCAACCCTTGTCCTTGCGGTTATTATGGCGATACTATCCAACAGTGTACTTGTTCTCCCAGGCAACGCGAGCAATATTGGGCAAAACTTTCTGGGCCGTTGATGGATCGAATTGATTTACAAGTGGCGGTGAATCGCTTAAAACCAGAAGAAATTACCCAACAACCCACGGGAGAAGCATCAACATCGGTGCGTCAACGAGTACAACAAGCACGCGATCGCGCAATTAATCGTTTTCAAACAGAAGCAAATCTGCGTTGCAATGCCCAAATGCAAAGTAATCATTTGCAAAGATGGTGCAAGCTAGATGATGGAAGTCGCAATTTATTAGAAATGGCAATTAGAAAATTAGGTTTATCTGCAAGAGCAAGCGATCGCATTCTCAAAGTAGCACGGACGATTGCAGATTTAGCAGCCGAGGAAGAGTTAAGACCGAATCATGTAGCAGAAGCAATTCAATATCGCACAATTGACAGAATGCAGTAAAAAGGAGTCAGAATTCAGAATTCACAAGTCAGGAGTCAATATATCGCAGTACAACTCGGAATTCCTCCTCAAGTCAGCTACAGTAATATCCTGGGGAAGATGTGCCTCATTAGCAAATCAGTATCCAATATATCAGGGACTAAAAAACATCCCCTAGAAGGAGACTGGCTTAATGAATTTGCAGGCGATTTGGAAGTTGTTCCAAGAGACTTTTCAGGAATGGAGTGAGGATAAAGCCTCTCGGTTAGCCGCAGCGTTGGCTTATTACACGATTTTTTCTATTGCACCATTGCTAATTATTGTAATTGCGATCGCTGGTGCGGTGTATGGAGAAGAAGCCGCTAGGGGTGAAATTGTCCGACAAATTCAAGGTTTAGTCGGGGCGTCTGGAGCAGAATTCATCCAAACAGCCATTCAGAATGCTAACAAACCACAAACTGGTATGATGGCGTCGATTATTAGTGTTGGAGTTTTGCTGTTAGGTGCTACTGGTTTATTTACTGAATTGCAAGATTCTCTTAATACAATTTGGGAAGTCAAACCGAAACCCGGACGCACTGTAACTAACATGATTCGCCTACGCTTTCTCTCCTTTGCAATGGTGTTAGGTATTGGTTTTTTACTTTTGGTATCTCTGATAATTAGTGCAGCTTTAGCAGCATTAGCCACTTACTTTAGTAATTTAATACCAGGTGTTGATTTTCTCTGGCAAATTCTCAATTTCATTATTTCTTTTGTCATTACTACATTCCTATTCGGACTAATTTTTAAAGTTCTACCAGATGTCAACATTGCTTGGAGTGATGTTTTAATTGGAGCTAGTCTCACTTCATTTTTGTTTTCCATTGGCAGATTTTTATTAGGGCAATATTTAGGGAATGGTAGTTTTGGTTCCACCTATGGTGCTGCGGGTTCCCTAGTGGTGATTTTGGCCTGGGTTAATTATGCAGCACAAATTCTTTTTTTTGGTGCTGAGTTTACTCAAGTATATTCCAGGAGGCACGGAAGTGGAATCACACCTACTAAACATGCTGTACCTCTGGATGAGAAAACCTCTACCGATCAAACAACAAACAGCAACAATACTCCTCAGAAAAAACAAAGTAATAATAAACAGTCTTTTTCTAAATTAATCAGCCGCTTAATTCGCAATTTTACCAAACCCAAACGCTTGAGATATAAAAGAAGAAACCAGCATTTTTAGTTGCTAAAAAGTCAAGTTAATGGGTATGTAATTAATTCGTCAAAGCAAAAAAGCTGGGCGTAGCCCGTCGTAGACATGGCTACTTACGGCTGACGGTAATAATTTTACTGTCAGATTTTTCATTTACATTTTCTGATTGCCTATTGCCCATTGCCTATTCCCCATTTTCCACCTGAACAAGCAAATTCACAAATCAAATCAGATTCCTATATGCTAAATAAACTGTAAAATATGACCGTTGTATTCTGTGCCAGATTGTGATTGAGCGTTATACTCTGCCCGAAATGGGTAATTTGTGGAGTGAAGCCTATAAGTTAAAAACCTGGCTGCAAGTAGAAATCGCAGTTTGTGAGGCTCAGGCTGAGTTGGGTTACATTCCGTCTGAGGCTGTTGAGGAAATTAAAGCAAAGGCAAATTTCGATCCAAAGCGGGTGCTAGAAATTGAAGCTGAAGTTCGCCACGATGTAATAGCTTTCTTGACAAATGTCAATGAATATGTAGGAGATGCCGGACGCTATATTCACTTGGGATTAACTAGTTCCGATGTACTGGATACAGCTTTAGCACTGCAATTGGTTGCTAGTTTGGATGTATTATTGCAACGTGTGGAAGATTTGATTGGTGCGATTCGCCAAAAGGCACAGGAGCATCGTCATACAGTGATGATTGGTCGATCGCACGGTATTCACGCCGAACCGATCACTTTTGGTTTCAAGCTAGCCGGCTGGTTAGCGGAAGTTTTGCGACACCAAGAACGCCTGAGAATTCTGCGTCAAACCATTGCCGTGGGTAAAATTTCTGGTGCAGTGGGTACCTACGCCAACGTCGAACCGCGAATAGAAGCCATCGCTTGCCAAAAACTCGGACTGCAACCAGATACCGCGTCAACACAAGTAATTTCCCGCGATCGCCACGCCGACTACGTGCAACAATTAGCTTTATTAGCGGCATCCATCGAACGCTTTGCGGTAGAAATTCGCAATCTCCAAAAAACAGACGTTCTAGAAGTCGAAGAATTTTTCGCCAAAGGACAAAAAGGCTCCTCAGCCATGCCACACAAGCGCAATCCCATCCGTTCCGAACGGCTCACAGGAATGGCACGACTTGTGAGAAGCCATGCCGGTGCAGCCTTGGAAAACGTTGCCTTATGGCACGAACGGGATATTTCCCACAGTTCCGTAGAACGGGTAATTTTACCAGATAGTTGCATTTTGACTCATTTTATGCTGGTAGAAATCACTGAGTTAGTGAAAAACCTGCTGGTTTATCCTGAGAACATGGAACGCAACCTCAATTGCTACGGCGGCGTTGTCTTCAGTCAAAAAGTCCTACTAGCCTTGATAGACAAGGGATTGAGTCGTGAAGAAGCTTATGCGATCGTTCAAGGAAGCGCCCACGCAGCTTGGAACAAGCCAGAAGGCAATTTCCAAGACTTAATTAGTAAAGACCCCCGCGTTACCGAAAAATTGTCCCCAGCAGAACTAGAGGTGTGTTTCGACCCCCAACAACATCTGCGGCACTTAGAAGAAGTTTACCAACGGTTAGGAATTTAAATCTTATTGGGGAAAGGGAAAGGGGTAAAGGGAAAAGGGGAAAGATTAAATTGATTCCTTTTCCCTTTAACCTTTAACCTTTTCCCCTGCTTCCCCCATACCCCATGCCCAAAAAATACTTCTAATCTGCTGCTGTAATTACCAACAACGGTGGGTAGTATACATAACAAATACTTACTTATTTATTCGTGCTGCGAGTGCTTTGATGATTGAAATCCTAGCTACGCTCTCTGCTTCTGCGGCAGCAGGAATGAGAATAGGCATACCTTTGCTAATTATTGGACTGTTGCAGGGAAGCAATTTGTGGTCGCAAGTTCCAATTTTATCTCATATTTCTCCACCAATATTATTAACCTGCCTTACCAGTTGGTCGTTAGTTGAATTATTAGCCTCAAAGAAACTATGGGGACAAAGACTCCTACAAATGATTCAGTTATTAATGTCTCCCCTTGTGGGGGCAATTATGGGGCTAGCGGTAGCTTCTGCCACAGCAACACCACACTGGCTGATTGGCTTAACTGGCGGTTTGTTAGCTTTAGTACTCCAGCTAGTTCAAGTGGGTTGGTTCTATAGGTTACGCGGCTTACCCTTATGGGCAGTATTTCTTCAAGATACCTTATGTATTGCTCTGGTACTTTTTGCCTTTGATGCTCCCTGGCAAGGAGGATTAATTGCTTTAATTTTGCTGTGGTTTGCAGTTCGTAGCGCTAAGCAATGGTATGACTGGTATCGCAAGGGAGTGGTGATTAGGGAGTAGGGAATCAGTATTGGGGAGTAGGGAATCAGTATTGGGGAGTAGGGAATCAGTATTGGGGAGTAGGGAATCGGGATTGGGGAAAAGGGGAAAGGTTAAAGGAGGGATCTTTCTTTTTCCCTTTGCCCTTTACCCTTTGCCCTTTGCCCTTTACCCTTTACCCTTTGCCCTTTGCCCTTTATTGCAATATTCCAATCATATGCAATATACCCTGACCGGTAATCAGCTCGATGATTAAGGCAATGAAGCCCAGCATAGCAATACGACCGTTCCACACTTCGGCGCTAGTGGTGAGACCCCACTCCCAACGTTCTTGGGGATACATTTTCACCATTTTTTTCATTTGGGCTGCTTGGGACAGCTTGAAACTGGGGTTTTTCAGCGCATCAATCACTAATTCGGCTAGTGCGTTAATAAATACTGGATGGGTATTGGGAGCTGGTACGCGACGGAAGTTGTGAATTCCTGCTTCTTCTGCCACTTCTCGATATTCAATATCGATTTCTTGTAGTGTTTCAATGTGTTCTGAAACAAAACTGATGGGTACGACTACCAAATCTTTCACACCTTGTGCGGCTAGTTCTTTGAGGGCATCCTCAGTATAAGGTTGCAGCCATTCCACTGGGCCGACGCGACTTTGATAAGCCAAGGTGTGGGCATTGGGTCGATTGAGGGTCTCCATAATTAAGGCAGTACATTCCTCAATTTCTTGTTGGTAGGGGTCGCCTGCTTCTTCAACGTAGCTTTTGGGGACGCCGTGAGCGCTGAAGAAGATATGAACGTCATTTGGGTTGGGAAATTGTTCGAGTTCTTGGGCTATGAGTTCTGCCATTACTTGCAGGTAGCTTGATTGTTTGTACCAGGAAGGAATGACGGTGTAATCAATGCGTTGAAGTTTGGGGTCTTGTTGCCAAAGCTTTTCTAAAAGCCGGAAGCTGGAACCACTGGTACTGATAGAAAACTGGGGATAAAGTGGCAAGATTACCAGCTGTTCTACATTATCCTGGGTAAGCTGGGCGATCGCTTCTTCTGTATACGGATGCCAGTAACGCATTCCCACATAAATATTAGCTTGTTGCCCTAAATAACTTAACTGTTCTTTGAGGGCTTCACCTTGGGCTTCTGTAATCCGCCGCAATGGGGAACCGCCACCAATTTGCTTATAATTTTCTTGAGATGTTCTGGTTCGGCGGGTGGCTATGAACCAAGCTAGGGGTTTTTGCAACCAACGAAACGGTAGGCGAATAATTTCCGGATCGGAAAATAGGTTGTACAAAAACGGCCCCACATCTTCTAGCTTATCGGGGCCACCGAGATTGAGTAATAAGACGCCTACACGACCCATAGCAGTTACTTTCCCCCGATACTTTTCAGGTTTTTTACTAATGTTAACAATATATCTTTATTAAATATAAAGCTTAATAGCAAGGAAATATGCAATGGCAACAATTTTAAGGGATTTGAGTTACCGCTATCAGTGGCTATATGATAGTATTTCTCGTCTAGCAGCCTTGAGTGTCGGTGGTGAAGGCCGTTTTCGACAACTTGCTTTGCAAGGCTTAATAATTGACTCAGGTACTCAGGTTTTAGATTTATGTTGCGGGAGTGGACAAGCAACACAATTGTTGGTGAAACTTTCACAAAACGTAACAGGACTAGATGCTTCGCCCTTTTCCTTGCAACGGGCACGGCAAAATGTACCCTCAGCTTCTTACGTGCAAGCTTTTGCTGAGGAAATGCCATTTGCAGATAATCTGTTTGATGTGGTGCATACCAGCGCTGCACTACACGAAATGGAACCCCAGCAATTACGAAAGATTATTAATGAGGTTTATCGAGTGCTAAAACCAGGAGGGGTATTTACACTGGTAGATTTTCATACTCCCACAAATCCCATATTTTGGCCTGGAGTATCACTGTTTTTGTTGTTGTTTGAGACAGAAACCGCTTGGGAATTATTAAAAACTGATTTACCTGGTTTGTTAACAGAAATTGGGTTTGAGGTGAGTAAGCAGACTTTGTATGCAGGTGGTAGTTTGCAAGTTATACAAGCAAAGAAGTAATTTTCATCAATTAATCTCTGTCACTAGCCATTGCCACTCGGTAACTACAGTGTTGGGTATATTGAGAATCAATGGCTGTTTATTGGAGATGGGGACATAAAGTTTAAGAGCATCGGTTGTTGGTAATTTAGCTACGACATCTGTTAAGTTATATTCGCCCACATTGGGTGCAGGTGCAGTTAGGGGGAATGCGTCCGATGCACTCAACAATTTTCCCCCTACTGTTTCAATTAATAGTGGTTGGGGGTGAGCAATTTCAACAACACCAGGAAAGCCAACCAAGCGCAACCGTAAATCTTTGACTGGATTGTTGTAATTCTGTTTGAATAGTAACACTTGCCAAGCATATCCAAATTCATCTTTGATGGATACTTGCGAGTGGTAGCGTAAGACATTAGGAGAGTCATGATGTTGACGTAGCAGTGCTTGTGCTGGCTCAATACTCCATCCGCATACAGCCAATGCTAGAAGGATTACTAAGGCGCAATGCCAAAAACATTCTTGCAATTTTTGCTTCATACTGCACATTTTATAGCAGAATTCAGGAGTAAAGCCGCAGACATTTGCGTTGCGAGGCGTAAAAATCAAAAATAGTCTTAAATTCATTTCTTCATGTAATAGCTGCTTAACTGAACTGTATTGACTTCTAACCGACACTCCTGAATTCTTTTTAGTAAAATTGCCAGTTTATCTAATTTATATTTATGCTAATTCAACTTGAACCCCGTGCTGTTCCGTCGAAAAGATGGCAAGTTTTATCACCTGCGATCGCAATACTGGCAACGGTGATTTTAGGATTTATATTATTTTATGCATTGGATCAGCCACCCATTGCAGCTTTACAAACTTTATTAATTTCACCTTTAACTAGTTTTTATGGATTGTCAGAATTAACTGTCAAAGCAGCGCCAATTTTATTAATTGCTGTTGGTTTATCGGTGTGTTTTCAAGGTAAAGTATGGAATATTGGTGCAGAAGGGCAGTTTACTATCGGCGCGATTTGTGGTAGTGCTGTAGCTTTAGGATTTTCTACTATTAATAATTATAGTTTATTGCTACTGAGTTTGATAGCTGGCGTGTTTGGTGGTGCGATTTGGGCAGGTATTTCTGCTTGGTTAAAGGTGCGATTTAATACTAATGAAATTCTCACAAGTTTGATGTTAAATTATATAGCAATTTCTCTTTTAAACTATTTGGTACATGGGGTATTAAAAGATCCGCAAGGATTTAACTTTCCTGAATCTGCACCTTTTAGTAAATTTGCTAGCTTACAACCATTAATTGCTGGTACGAGATTGCATTTGGGTGTAATTTTGGCAGTTGTGGCAGCTGTGTTAATTTGGGGAGTATTGCGACAAACGTTTTTTGGTTTCAGCGTGCGGGTAATTGGTTCTAGTGCTAAGGCTGCGGTATATGCTGGGATAGATAGCGATCGCATTATCTGGCTAACTCTCCTCATTAGCGGTGGATTAGCAGGTTTAGCTGGTGTTTGCGAAGTGTTAGGCCCTATTGGTCAACTACGCCCTAGTATTTCTCCTGGTTACGGCTACACTGCTATTATTGCTGCTTTTATGGGGAGATTAAATCCACTAGGTATTATTTTATCTAGTTTACTCATAGCACTTTTGTATGTAGGCAGCGAATTAGTACAAATTAAATTGGGACTTCCTTTAGCTTTAGCTGGAATGTTTCAAGGTATTTTATTCTTTTTTGTTTTAGCAGCAGATATATTAATTTACAATCGAGTAATAATTAAATGAAGACCGATTTAGTAGTCTGAATTCTGAATTCTGAATTCTGACTCCTGACTCCTAAATTAGTTAAAAACTTATTAATTAGCACTATTTAGCTACAATCAATCCAAGCTTAAAAAATCTTGGTATGATAGCCATCCCCCAACAACCCCAAAAAATGACCGTTGAGGAATATCTCGAATGGGAACCTCAGCAAGACGTTCGCTATGAATATGTCTATGGCGAAGTGTTTGCCATGACAGGTGGTACAATTCCCCACAATGACATTGCTTTAAATCTCTACACTGCTCTACGTCCTCATCTGCGTTCTAGGGGTTGCCGAGTGAATGTGTCAGATGTAAAAGTGCAAGCCAATTTTCAGAATCAGTACTACTATCCTGATGTTATCGTCAGTTGTGACCCTCAAGACATCAACGCCCGCAAATTTATTCAAAACCCTAAGTTGCTTGTCGAAGTTCTTTCTCCTAGTACAAGTGCTAAAGATAGAGGGGAAAAATTCACTTACTATCTGACAATCCCCAGTTTACAGGAATATATCTTGATTGACTCTGAAAAAATCTCTGTTGAGCGTTACTGTCGGGGAGAAGGAAGAATGTGGCTTTATTGTCGTTATACTGCTGGAGATACCATCACCTTATCAAGCATTGAATTTGAGTTTCCTATAGAATTGCTGTATGAAGGTGTTGTCTTAGAAACAGAAATATACTAAAAGCATACCTGATGTTGTTGTAAGCTGTAATAAATATGTATTAGCTAGTTATGAATGGCAAATTATAATCAAAAATAATAAAGTGAGGAGATTGAATGTGTCTAAGGAAAAATTATCTGTAAGTTTAAAATTGATAATTATTACGTTAGCGACTTGTACTACAACTTTAGGTATAAGTTTGCTGCTAGATACAACAAAACTTAATTATTTATTGGGAATTCAACCGTTAAAAGGTGAAAAAGAGAAAGTAAGTCATGATAAAGCAATCATTGGCTCTGCACAAGCTGTCTTTTCAACAGCAAATCAAATAAATCAAGTACCGAACAAATTTCAGGGAACAGTTATTTATCAAGGGAAACTCAAACCAACTGAAAAAGTCATCGCCCTCACTTTTGATGATGGCCCCAGTCCTAAAAATACAGCGCAGATATTAGAAATTTTACAAAAAAATCAGATTAAAGCTACGTTTTTTATGATTGGGCAAATGGTAAAATACTTTCCCCAGGTTGCCAAGCAAGTTGCAGCTGATGGGGAGGTAATTGGTAACCATACATGGCATCATTCCTATCGCCGTATGAATGTAATGAGTGCGGCTAATGAAATAAATACTACAGCAGACATCATCTATCAAACTACAGGAGTGAAAACTACTCTCTTTCGTCCCCCTGGTGGCTTTTTAAATAATGGATTAGCTGACTATGCTAAAACTCAGAAATATACTGTCATTATGTGGTCAGAAGTATTGGGAGACGCTGAACGTCCTTCACCTCAAGTGGCAAAGATGGTCAAAAATGTACTAAAAAATGCCAAACCAGGAGCAATTGTACTAATGCATGATGGTGGCGGAAATCGTTCTCGCACTGTCCAAGCTTTACCGCAAATTATCGATGGTTTAAAGGCACAAGGTTATAAATTTGTGACAATACCCGAACTACTGGAAATACAAGCCCAAGAAAAAAATTTGGTCACACCAGTATCACCTATAGTCACAAATCATGAATATCCAAACCATCAGTTTCATCATTAGTGATAGCATACGAGCAGCAACACCTCTGATTTTTGCAGCATTAGGTGAATTAATCACTGAAAAATCAGGGGTGTTAAACCTTGGTGTTGAAGGAATGATGTTAGTTGGAGCTGTGGCTGGTTTTATTGCTGCTTCAGTAACAGATAATATTTACTTTGGATTATCCATCGCAATCATATCAGGAATAGCGATCGCTCTCATTCATGGATTATTAACAATTACTATAACTGCCAACCAAGTGGCAACAGGTTTAGCCCTAAGTATTTTTGGTTCCGGACTCAGCGCTTTTATTGGTACAGGTTATGTGGGTAAGACAATTACCGGACTACAACCTGTTGACATCCCGATTTTAAAATCTATTCCGCTTTTGGGTGAAGTTTTATTTCATCAAGATATTTTGGTGTATGCTTCAGTCGTTTTAGTGATAGCGGTTTGGTGGTTTTTACGAAGTACCCGCGCGGGTTTAGTGTTGCGGAGTATTGGCGAGTCACCTGATGTTGCTGATGCTTTGGGTTTACCTGTTAACAGAGTTCGTTATTTGGCGGTAATGTTTGGTGGGGCGACGGCTGGGTTGGCGGGAGGTTACCTATCTCTTGCATATACGCCCCTCTGGACGGAAAATATAACTGGTGGACGAGGATGGATTGCGATCGCATTAGTTGTGTTTGCCACATGGAAACCTGAGAGAATCCTTCTTGGTGCATACTTATTTGGCAGCGTTGGTGCTATACAATTAATACTCCAAGGATTAGGAGTTAATATTTCTCCTGATATTTTGTCTTCTTTACCTTACCTAGTTACTATCTTGGTATTAGTGTTTATCTCACGAGATAATACACGCATAAAATTAGAGACGCCTGCATCATTGGGACAATCTTTTAGATCTAGTCATTAGTTATTGGTCATTAGTCATTTAGGGTTAATCTAATAAGGGTGATTTCCAAAAAGATAGATTTTTAAGTTTTCAGTGATTCAACTTCATTTAAATAGTTAATTAGAGATTACTAATCATGTGCTTGAGTTCTACCAACAACTAGCAAAAACATTAAAAAATAGTGCGGCAGTTCTAGCCACTGTCACTAATACGAAAGGTTCCACACCCAGAGAAGTAGGCGCGAAAATGTTCGTTGATGCTGATGGTAAAACCGTGGGAACAATTGGCGGTGGTGCTGGGGAAGCAAAAGTTTATCAACAAGCTTTGCAATTACTAAAAATCGGTAAAAAGCAATTTGTAGAAATCGATTTATCTGGCGTACTTCAACGAGAAACTCAAGGTGTTTGTGGCGGCACAATGCAGGTATTATTGGAGTTGTGGTCAGGCTCTCAAAGCTTAAATTTAGTCAATGAAATTATAAATACATTAACCTCTGGATATTCGGCAACAATTATCACTCCATTTAATACAGATGAAAAACCTTATTTAATCCCAGAAACAAACGTAATTGCATCATTACACAATACAGGATTAATTGAAACTTTAGTACCACCGCCAAGACTTTTAATTATTGGTGGAGGACATATTGCAATTTACCTAGCGCAAATAGCTAAAATAGCAGGTTTTCAAGTTATTGTACAAGACGATCGCCCTGATTTTGCCACAAAAGCAAGATTTCCCGATGCATCGCTGGTGCTAGCGGAACCCATCGACTCAATTCAAGAAATATTAAATAAAAATACTAATTTATATGTTGCTTTAGTTACTAGAGGTTATCTCCAAGATTTAGCTGCTTTACGGCTATTATCTAATTATCAATTGCCATATATTGGGATGATTGGTAGCAAAAAGCGAGTCAACACTGTATATAAAACACTGCAAACTGAAGGTTGTTCAACTGAATTTTTTAATCAAATATATGCACCAATTGGTTTGGATATTGGTGCTTTAACACCAGAAGAGATTGCTGTTAGTATTTGTGCTGAATTAATTAAAGTGCGCCGTGGTGGAACGGGAAATTTTTTATCTAGGGAGTAGGGAATGGGGAATCAAGGCTTGCTTTGTATCATAAATAAGGTGAGAAATTCGGGAATTGTGAGGGCGTATGGCCACTTGATAAAACGCTGTAAATAGGAGTCTTATATTTAATTTGTGAACTTTGCTATTGTTCTTGCAGCCGGAAAATCTACCCGCATGGGTACTTGTAAAACTTCACTTCCTTGGGGTGCAGGTAAAACATTATTAACTTATCAACTAGAACAGTGGTTAAGTTTAGGTTTTACCCCTGTGGTAGTGCTAGGTTTACACAATAGCCACAAACAAAAAGATTGTCTTGTTGGGAGTTTAAGTGTAATTAATCCTCATAGTAATGCGGGGAAAACAACCTCGATTTTGGCAGGGTTAAAACATGTTCCCCAAGACTTTGATGTGTTGGCAATTTCAGCAGTTGACCAACCGAGAAAATTAGAAATTTACCAAACATTATTACTAGCACACGAAAATAATTCAGCGTTGATTACTGCACCGACGTATCAAGGCAAAATGGGGCATCCATTGTTATTTGATAATCAAATGCGATCGCATTTAGAAAATATTCGAGAAGAGACTCTCGGTTTACGTCAAGTTATCCAAGAATTTTACCAGGAAATTTACAAGGTAGAGTTTGATGAATCTTCTGTTTTATTAGATATCAATACGCCAGAAGTTTATCAAATTCATTTGGGATTGTGTACGAAAGCTTAATTTTTTTAACGCAAAGGTTCGCAAAGGTTAGCGCAGAGGTTCGCGGAGTTTTTTGAGTCGGGGAGTTATGAGGCGCATTTTAATGGAGAGTTGTGGTGATGAGAAAATATAGCAAAAGTTTGAAATGTTGTGCTATTAACTTTAGGCTTAATTGAGTACTATTGAAATCTATTAAAAGAGCGAATTTTTTTGATAACTTATGATGACATAACCTCTATCTTGGGAGTGATTTGGCTCATGAACCAGATGGAGTAAATATAAAGTACAAAAGCAAACGGACATTGTGTTCTATGAAACTGAATTATTTTACAAAGGGGCTTTCTGTTGTAGGACGTTGGGTAGCTACAACATTGTTTTGTGTATCAGCGATCGCTTTTATTTGGCATGGTGGATTTGTTGTCAATAACTCAGCAATGGCTAGTCCAACAACAAACTTAATTGCATCTGCTGATTTGGATGATGCTAAAGGTAAAGCTAGTGAAGATGCTGGACGCACCAAAAATTTCGTCCGAGATACACGAGATAAGCTCAAAGAAGCAGCAAGAAGCAATGCTAATAAAGTAGACGAAGCAACGGATAATGGTAGCTTTGTAGGCCGCAAGGCACAAAGAGATGCAGCTCGCATCCAACAAAGAGCTGATGAAGATGCAGCTCGCACACAAAAGGCAGTAGACGATACCAAAAATGCTGTTCAACGCACTGTTGATAACATTAAGGACGCTTTCAGTAAATAGGCAATAGGCAATAGGCAATAGGCAATAGGCAATAGGCAATAGGCAATAAGAAAAGTTATTGGTTGTCTGTTGCCTATTCCCCGTTCATTCCTTCATCCTCCAACATGCACGCCAGGACGGCTTTCGGGATTTTTTTCAGCGCGACGGAGTACTTCACGGGTGAGGACGGCTATATCACCTTCACCAAATAAAATAAAACGCAGTAAGTATTGTATGGGGTTTCCCTCTACCCAACCGAAGTAAGCATGGGGAATTTTACCTGTTCGATCGCGAATGTACAATAATAAAGCGGCGATGGCATTGGGTACTGCGGCACTCTGGGCACGTAAAATGCGATAATCTCCAACTTGCACGCCTTTGACTTTAATCACCTCGGCAAATTCCGAAGCATCTGACACTAGAATTTCTAAAAACAAAATTGGATCGTCGGCTGGTATGTGGTTGTCTTCGCGTACCTCTTTCTCTTTGTAAGAATACTCTTCGATATCCCCTGTATTCAAACGATTAGCAATTATTCGTATTGCTCCCCGGCTTTCTTCGGCGATGAATTCCTGGGCAATATCATCAATTTCAATTCGCTCAACTCGCAGTTCAGTGGAACGCCAAACGCGAGAAATCAAGGAAGTGAAAATGATACCACCGATAAAACATGCAGCAATGCGAATCCCTTCTGGTCTTTCGATGATATTAACTACAGTGGTATACACAAACAACACTGTAATGATGCCAAAGATCAAGGTTGCGCGCTTCTCTCGGTGACGGCGAGCTGATAAGGTGACGGCAAAGGCGGCTGAGGTAATCAACACTAACACGCCAGTTGCGTAAGCCCCGCCTTGAGCTTCGACATTGGCTCGAAAAATGATTGTGACAATAAAAGCGATCGCTGTATACACTAACACTAAAGGTCGGCTGACTCGTGCCCAATTGGGAGCCATACCATAGCGCGGCAAATAACGAGGCACAATATTTAGTAGTCCCGCCATTGCTGATGCACCAGCAAACCACAAAATAGAAATCGTGCTTAAATCGTAAATTGTACCAAAGCTATTGCCTAAATAAAGATGGGCTAAATAAGCAAGGGCGCGTCCGTTGGCTTTGCCTCCCTCTGCAAATTCTGGGGCGGGAATCAGTAGACTAGTTATAAAACTACTGGTGAGTAAAAAGAAACTCATAATCACAGCAGCAGTAGTCAGCAGCTTACGTGTATTCTGAATCCTGGTTCTAGGATACTGATGAGTGTCGCTGCTACTACCTTTAACCAAGGGCATAACGGTGACGCCAGTTTCAAAGCCTGATAATCCCAGCGCTAATTTGGGAAATACTAAAAGAGCTAAACCGACGAGTAACAAAGGATTAGAATTGCGGGCAAATAAGGCAGTTTGCCAATCGGCGATCGCTTGTGGGCGAGCTACGATATGATACAAGCCGACGCTAACCACAATCAAGTTGAGCAGCAGATAAACTCCCACTAACAACACTGCAATACCGATGGCTTCTTTGAAACCTCTCAAGAAAACTGCCCCTAGTAATGCAATTAATATCAAAGTAATACCGATAGTTTGATCGTGAAGCCAATTTGCAGCTAGGGGATTTTCGATAATATGGGCGGTAGCATCAGCAGCCGATAAAGTAATGGTGATAATAAAGTCCGTTGCTACGAAGCCCAGTAGACACAATACCAGTAATTTGCCTTGCCACCAGGAGAGTAAACGCTCTAACATGGCGATAGATCCTTCTCCATGAGGACTTTCGGCGGCAATGCGTCTATAGATAGGCAATGCACCAAACAGCGTCAGCAAAACTAAAATCAGCGTCGCCACAGGAGAAAGAGCGCCAGCTGCCAGTGCTGCAATTCCAGGTTGATAGCCTAGAGTCGAGAAATAATCTACACCAGTCAAGCACATCACCTGCCACCAAGGATGCTGGCGATGTGATGTTTCCTTGGGGAAAGGCCCTTGCCGCTTTTGTCTATTTTCTTCCAGCAACCAGCGGATGAACTGTTTGCTGAGCCTTTTTGTTGAAACAATTGATTTAGCCATCAAATATGCTTGTATTGCAGAAGTCAAAGTGGCTGATATAATCTTTGCTTTTTTTGGTGTGCCCTCTGTTTTGCAAGAGTGCTGAGTTAGAACTTAAGAATTGGGAGTTAGAAGTTATTATTCTCCTCCCGTTCTTGCCACTGCCTAAAGAATTATTTGTCAACAATTTTACCTACGCTGACAGCCCTAACTCTATCATCAAATGTACCAGAAATTGACCTTCGATCCAAACCAGTTAAATTAAGGTTATTGGCAATCATAGAAATGCGATCGCTCATATTTTAAGTAAGTTCGGCAGGATATTTGAGATAATTAATGAATATAACTCGTACGAAAAAATATCATGTTAATCCCTATCATCAAAGAACACATCGAAATTACTCCTGGGGTATGTGGAGGTAAACCCAGGATTGCAGGACATCGCATTAGAGTCCAGGATATTATTATCTGGCACGAACAGATGGGAATGTCACCTGATGAAATTCTTTATCATCATCCTAGTATTAGCCTAGCTGATGTTTATGCAGCCTTAGCCTATTATCAAGATCGCCAAGAAGAAATTCGGCAACAAATTGCAGTTGATGAAGAATTTGCTCGCCAACTCCAAGACCAAAATCCATCGCTGTTGCAACAAAAACTAAAGAAGCGCCAGCATGGTTAAAATTAAATTTCATTTAGATGAAAATATAACTCTTGCCATAGCTAATGGATTGCGAAGACGTAGTATTGATGTCACCACAACTCCAGAGCAAGGAATGATAGGGCAATCCGACGAACAACAATTAGAGTTTGCTAGTTCTCAAAATAGAGTTATTTTTACCCAAGATACAGATTTTTTAAAGCTACATCATGTAGACTTTTCTCATGCAGGTATTGTTTACTGCCCACAAAAAAGTAAATCTATTGGATAAACTTTGCAAGGGTTAATATTAATTTGGGAAGTAATACAAGCTGAAGAAATGGATAATCATTTGGAGTTTTTATAAAAGCAGGCTAACGCTCTATTATCTCTACCTGCTTAAAAAACCTGGAAAAATGTAAATCAAAAAAATTTGTGCAAATTGACTAATAGCTATCCTGTGTATGTTAGCTAGAATATTTGAGATAACAGTGCGTTGAGTTACAAGAGAGATGCGATCGGACTAATCTGGTAGTTTAATTGGCACATTAATTCTATCTCGTGCTACACAAACATTATTTTTAATAATGTAACATTCTACAAAATGTGAACCGTAGAAATTGCTTGATTCATTTCTTCGGTGATTTCCAGTATCATTTAAAATTTGTCCTCGAATTTGATTTCTTCTTATTGCTTCTTCTCCAACATTACGAACTTTCCATTTAACTTCAAATGGCTTTGGTACATTACACTCAACAATAGAAAATTGTAATTTTTTCTTCGGTAATAAAGATAATTTACGTGAAATCATTTCTCTTAATGAATGAGTTCTAAAGCCTGTTTGCGAAACTAGGCAATCTATTTTCAACTTATATCTAATATCAACACGAAAATAATTATCAATGAATTCTTCAGAATCAAAGGGAAATCTGTCTTTACCAAAGTGATTCTGCCAAGCTTTACAAGCATCTGCTTGGTTTGTCTTGTCGTCTAAAGCTTTCTCAGCAGATTGAATGAAACTGCCAAGCTGCCTTAAAAAGTAATTCTTGTTAGTTTTGCTGTAATCTTCTAGCAGGTTTTCATTAGCAGGAGTTGTCGGACGATAGCATACAAAACTCCATTCTAGGTTACTCTTAATATTGAGCAGAGTTTTATAAAGAGCTACGTCATCTCGTTCATCAAAAATAATATTATTAGCTGCTAAAATTGAGAAAATCAATCCACTTGGCAATTCACCTTTCCTGTAATCACTCCAAGCTTTTAGATAACGAACAATTCGCTTTAGTTGACCATCATTATCAGCTTTCTGATTAAACCATTTGATGAATTCTCTAGGATCACTTTTAATCCATCCTTTACCCTTATGAGCTAGATATGGAGTTTGACCTTCAATAATATAGTAAATGGGCAAATCAAGGTGATATTGTCGAGCATAAACAAGTCTGACACAAGTTTGCTTGTCAATAGGATTTTGTTTCGTATGAGCATTGATAGCTTCCGAAATCCATTGATGAAATGTGCTGACAGCCTGAAGTGGTTTGGTCTTTACTTTGAAATAGATACCATCATCAATATCAAACTCTCCATCAAGCGGTTCTATTATAGTATTCATCATGAATGAACCCTGTCCGTGGAACTTTGGGGTAAAGCCATTCTGCTTATCCTGAAAGTACCGTCTGATCTTTTCACGAACAGCATCACGAGATGTACGTAATGTTTTTTTCCGCTTAGGGTCTAAGGCAATTAAATTGTTGAACTCTAGGAACAATTTATGACAGTTTGCCATATAATTACGTTGTAATATATTGTTTACACTCTTTGAAAAACTCAGCAATTTCTGGCTTCCTACCCCAAAACAATGCTTGATCTGCTCCCATCTGTGATATCAAGTGCAATGCCTCACTGGAAGTATTGTCGAGGTTAATAATTTGTGCTTGCTGTGGAGATAAAGGCGCACCAGGAATACGAACATAATCAAACCGGGAGTCGCAGTAGTTTGCTAAAGTGTCTACAAAGTAACTAGTAACATAAGCCTGTCCCTCAAAAAATGTAGTGATCAGATCCTGATTCCAGTCAAGAACTGAACGATTATGTTTAGCAACAAACCGCCTACCAGGATTTGGTTCTAGAGAACCAATAGACATCACCATTAGTTTTTGAAATCTTTTGCCGTTACCAACAAAGTACCTAAGTGCCTCCATTACCCCAACTAAAGTTGGATTATTGGCATAAACTCCTCCATCAATAAACTGTTTGCGATCGTAAGTATCGATGGTAATGACCGGTAGGTACGCGGGTGCTGCACTTGTTGCAAGAGCTATGTCAACGTACCTTGTTTTGCTATCTCTACGTAAATTGCCTTCATTATGGTCGTACTTAAAAATGAACGGTCTACCATCAGTTAAAGAAAATGCGGGGATACACAACAAACAACGAGAGTCTGCAAGCGTCCGGTCTCCAAACATTTCTTGCAATGCTTTCCTCAATTCGCTGTTATCATACTTGCTTCTCAGAAAAACCTGTTTAAGCAAACTTAGAAAACTATTTTGCTGCGGGAAAATTTGTTTGCCTCGCCTGTAGTATAGGTTGCTGATCAGTCCAACTGGGATATTTAGGGACAACCCCAATGCAATCAAGCCTCCCGTTGAAGTGCCACAAATCAAGTCAAAATAATCAGCGATGTGACATTTAAATCTATCCTCAAAATGTTCTAAAATTCTGGCTGAATAAAGCCCTTTAATCCCCCCTCCATCTATCGATAAAACTTTAAATATTTGTGGCTCTGAAGCAGAAGGTGAAGGAAAGTGAACCATATCTAGGTGGTTAGTTGTTTTAAGAAAATGCTAAATGCGTGATTTCACCAACTCTAAATGAATTAGAGGGGTTAGTTATATACTCTTTTAAGCTTATTTGCTAGGGGGTAATCGTCAAGCTATAAGTTAAATTCCGTAGAAAAAATATATTTTTATGTATTGTATTACGTATTGTAGTTTATCAAATTTTAGCGATTGCCCTGTCAGATATGTAGTACTTAAATAGTAGGGATAACCGTACACACTTCATGACTCTATTAGCTTAATAGATTATTGCATCTCAGTTATGCTTGGCGATCGCCTCTACACGCAATACGGTTCAGATAAGCTGAACTTCCCTTGTGGTTTGGGAAAAAGTTAAGGGGTAAGGGGTAAAGTATGTATTTGAAACCTTTCCCTTTTCCCCTTTAACCGAACCGTATTGCCTCTACACCGATCTGCATACTTAGTTACTTCATCAAAAACATAAATTACAGTCAAATTCAATAAGTAAAATACTTAGTTGCTTTCTGATTTTCTGAAAATTATTTCTAAAATCCCAGATTGCTTAGTAATTTTAGTGTTTTACTTAAGTAAAAGTAACTTTTGCTTTCTCAAATCCCAGTTTGCTTTATCATTTTGGTGTTTTCTTCAAGTAAAATCAGCTTTTGCTTTCTCGTTTGAGTAAATTGTGTACTAATTTCAGTCACGTGAGTGCTAGATTATCCGAAATAACCGAGACTTTCATTTACCTTGCTATGATGAACGTTTGACCAGACTTTTTAATTTTTGCGCTGGTTGCGTTGTTTACAAAAATTTATAGCTTAGCGATAAATGAAAATTGGCATTCAAAAAACAGTAGAAATCCTGGAGCAAGTTCACCAACTAGAATCCACAGTAGGTCTCAAAAATGAAGCTTGCCGTTCTAAATTTTTGATTCACCCTGACTCCACATCAAAAGTTTTTTTGTTTTTGCATGGTTTTACAGCAGGGCCTTACCAGTTTGAGCCGCTGGGTAAAGCCTTCTTTAACAAAGGATATAACGTTTTAATACCTTTACAACCAGGTCATGGGCGTTCAGGCAACTGGAGCCGTCAAAATCCTCCACCACTACCAACAGATATTCAGATATATCAACAATTTCTCCTAGAATGGTTGCAGATTGCAAAAACATTAGGCAAAGAAGTTGTAATTGGTGGATTATCATCAGGTGGAACTTTAGCTGCTTGGTTAGGTTTAGAACATCCCTTGGAAATTGACCGCACTTTATTGTTCGCGCCTTTTTTCGGTAGTCGTTACTCAATATTCGATGCACTGATCAAAATCTTGCCCATTTACTTTGAATGGTTTAACAAAGACGCACCTGGTAATTTTGGTTATAAAGGTTTTCGTCTTCAGGCGTTACGGATATTTCTTCAATTGGCAAAGGAGATTTTAGAAAAGGCTCAAACCTCTGTTTGTGCCCCTATGTTAATGGTATCTAGTGAAGCCGATAGTGCTGTTAGTCGCTCCAAACATCAGGATTTTTTCCTCAAAGTACTTAACCAGCAACCAAAATCCTGGTATTACTGTTTCGATGATTCGCTACACATCGAACACCGAATGATGACAAAAATAGAAGACAATGATTATGAGGAATTAGTAATTACCCTTGCGAAAGCATTTGTTGAAAGTGATTTGACTTGGCTAGAGTTTGAGCAAATGGCAAAGCTAATTGCCCAAGGACAAGCCTCTGACCAAATCATGCGAGAATTAAACCTCGATGCTCAAGTTTCCCAACAACTATCTGCAATGATGACTCAAGGTTTTGGCTGTGAGGATCTCAAGTGCATTAATCCATATAAATGAAGGAGGGAAAGGGGTAAAGGGAAAGGGGTAAAGGGAAAGATTAAATTTATTCCTTTTCCCTTTCCCCTTTAACCTTTCCCCTTTAACCTTTCCCCTGCCTTCTACTTCTCACCTCAGGAATTGTTAACACCTGCGATCGCAACCATAAGCAAGGTGCTACAATCAACAACCATGCTAGGGGTGCCTACATCATCAGGCTGAGATCACACCCTTAACACCTGAGTCTGGGTAATACCAGCGGAGGGAAGCTGTTTACTGAGGAATTCAATATGAGAACAGAATGGGTTGCTAAGCGGCGTGGGCAGAGTAATGTATCTCAAATGCATTATGCACGCCAAGGTGTTATCACCGAAGAAATGCATTACGTCGCCCAACGGGAAAAACTAAGAGCTGACCTCATTCGTGAGGAAGTGGCGCGGGGACGAATGATTATCCCAGCTAATATTAATCACACTAACCTAGAGCCGATGTGCATCGGCATCGCTTCTAAATGTAAGGTAAATGCTAATATCGGCGCTTCACCCAATTCTTCCAATCTTCAAGAAGAAGTGGATAAGCTAAATCTGGCAGTGAAGTACGGTGCTGATACTGTTATGGATTTGTCTACAGGTGGCGGCAATTTGGATGAAATTCGCACCGCCATTATCCAGGCTTCCCCGGTTCCCATTGGTACAGTGCCAGTTTACCAAGCTTTAGAAAGCGTCCACGGCACAATTGAAAAGCTAACCGCCGATGACTTTCTCCACGTCATCGAAAAACATGCCCAGCAAGGGGTAGACTACCAAACCATCCACGCCGGAATTTT
Source organism: Nostoc sp. 2RC (assembly GCF_014222165.1). Taxonomy (NCBI): domain Bacteria; kingdom Bacillati; phylum Cyanobacteriota; class Cyanophyceae; order Nostocales; family Nostocaceae; genus Nostoc; species Nostoc sp. 2RC. Next base: position 5,005 of record NZ_JACKZU010000050.1, on the reverse strand, counting down.
GATTGAGCATTTGCCCTTGGTGAGAAGCCGCATCACTGGTATTGTTTCTCGCGGAGGCGGAATCTTAGCACGGTGGATGCTGCATCACCACAAACAAAACCCGCTTTACACCCATTTCCGTGACATCATTGAGATTTTCAAAAAATACGATGTCTCCTTCAGTTTAGGAGATTCCTTGCGTCCTGGCTGTACCCATGATGCCTCGGATGCAGCACAATTGGCTGAATTGAAAACCTTGGGACAGCTAACCCGCAAAGCCTGGGAACATAATGTACAGGTGATGGTAGAAGGCCCAGGACACGTACCAATGGATCAAATTGAGTTCAACGTCCGCAAGCAAATGGAAGAGTGTTCTGAAGCACCTTTCTATGTTTTGGGGCCATTGGTAACAGACATTGCTCCTGGCTACGACCATATTACCTCAGCGATCGGTGCGGCGATGGCAGGATGGTACGGTACTGCAATGTTGTGCTACGTAACACCAAAAGAACATTTAGGATTACCAAATGCCGAAGATGTGCGGAATGGGTTGATTGCTTACAAAATAGCAGCTCACGCAGCTGATATTGCTAGACATCGCCCTGGTGCAAGGGACAGAGACGATGAACTTTCCAAAGCCCGTTACAACTTCGATTGGAACCGTCAATTTGAATTAGCTCTCGATCCCGAAAGAGCTAAGGAATATCATGATGAAACTCTACCAGCAGACATCTATAAAACTGCTGAATTTTGTTCCATGTGCGGCCCGAAATTCTGCCCAATGCAAACCAAAGTTGATGCCGATGCACTGACAGAATTAGAGAAGTTTTTAGCAAAAGAAACTGTGAGTCAAAGTTAATTCGTATTTGGGTATGGGGTAAAACCCTTCGGGTAGGGAAAAGGGAAAAGGGAGAAGGGAAAAGGGTGATGAGGGATCTTTGCCCCTTGCCTCTTGCCCTTTGCCCTTTGGCTAAGCCATCTCCCCACTTCCCCGTAAACATACTAGAAAAGAATGCGAGGAGTGCGATGGTGGGAGAGACACAGGAGCTAGGACGGATTATTATCTTGAATGGTGCGCCGCGATCGGGGAAGTCGAGCATTGTTGCAGTAATTCAAGAGACGTTTGATGGGGTATGGATGAACTTGGGTGTTGATAGATTTATGCAAATGACTCCTGGACGATACTTGCCTGGAATTGGTTTGCGACCGGGGGGAGAACGCCCAGATGTCGAACCCCTGGTTCCGATTTTATACAGCGCTATGTATGAATCCATTGCTGCCCATAGCCGCTTGGGACTGAATGTGGTGGTTGATGTCGGACATCATGACGCATACGCAATTCACCGGGGCATTCTCGCCGATAGTGCCCGACGTTTAAACGGATTGCCTGTCTTGTTCGTGGGCGTTCGCTGCCCCATTGAGATTATTATCCAAAGACGGCAAAACACGGGGTGGAAGGCGGTTAATACAGCTGTGCCAAATCCAGTTGAGTTATGGCAACGTGAAGTCCATATCCCTGGTATCTATGACCTTGAAGTCGATACTTCGTTGTTAAGTCCGGGTGCGTGTGCTGAGGTGATACGCCAACACTTGGCTAATAGTCCGACACCATCAGCATTTCAACGACTTGCTGCACTGTCTGCCAACAACGTGAGTTAGACAAACCTTACCCTCTCAACTTCCCTCTCCTAAAACGCGCTACCGCATACACACAAGTCTTTTAAAATTGTTATGTAAGGCAGAAAAGGTTAATTTTTGCTCTTGGATGCAACAAACGTGCAAGGCGATGCAACAAAAGTGCAAGGCGATGCAACAAAAGTGCAAGGTGATGCAACAAAAGTGCAAGGTGATGCAACAAACGTGCAAGGCGGTGCAACAAACGTGCAAGGCGATGCAACAAACGTGCAAGGCGATGCAACAAAATTGCAAGGTGATGCAACAAACGTGCATGTTAATAGACTTGTGTGTATACCGTAGCCGTATAATTGGCTTAAAACGCTATTTCGATGGTGAAGCTGCGAATTTTCCGGTATCTAGATTAGCTTTATCTTGTACTTCCAGCGTCCAATTTCCTTGGGGATTTTTACCTTTAAAGGCAGCAAGTTTGGGGGTGTTCACTTCGTCATAGGTTGTTTTGATGTTATCTGAAGATCCACCAAGGCGATCGTGGAGAATTATGGGAGATACGCCTGTTTGGGCTGGGGGGTTGAGTGTAACTATAAGGTCGGCAATGTAAGTATGCTCGATGTCTACGCTCACTTTGATAGATTTTACTAAGTTGGTATTGGCGATCGCTAATTGTAATTTTGATGTTTGCAAGTCGTTAATTGGTACATCTTGCACTGCTTGGAATATGCCGATGGGTGATGGTTGATTTGGCTTGGCTAATTCCACAGCTTTGAGAGCATTGATTCGACCGTAACCGTAGAAGGGACTGCGGCCGTTAGCATCATATTTACCTCCGGCTTGGTCGATGCGATCGCAGGAGCGTTTAATGATATCTCGCACTTCATCCCAACGCAGATTTGGGTTTCTGGCAATGATTAAGGCTGCTACACCAGCTGCACCCGGACAAGCGCTAGAGGTTCCACCGAATTCATTTGTGTAATTACCTACGTTATCACCCAAACCGACTTTACCAGAGTTATAGCCGACTTTACCAGAGCGATCGGTCGTCCAAATTCCAGGAGTTTGAGAAGTATCACCATGATTACTGGGAAAGGCGCACCAGATTGCTTTACCAAAGTCGCTATAAGCGCTTCTTGTGCCGTAGTCGTTACAAGCTGCCACAGCAATGACATTTTGGTAGCTGGCGTAACCGTCGTTATCCACGCTTTCGTTCCCATTACCAGCAGCGAACAAAACTACACAGCCTTTGCCGTTACGTCCATTATTAATTGCAAAATCGATCGCTAGTCTTGTAGAGTCAGGTAGAGGCACTTTTTGGTTGTGTAAAGGATCTTTTGCTTCAAACCAAACACCATCTGCGGGGCCCCAGCTACAAGAAATCACATCAGCACCATTTTGAGCCGCCCAAACAAAAGCATCAGCTTCATTTTGCGAACCCAGCGCCGAAGCTAAACGAATCGGCATCAATTTTGCACCAGGCGCGACACCAGATGCACCAAAGTTACCGTTTGCACAGGCTACTCCAGCACAGGCTGTGCCGTGATGATCCTCATTTCCTGGTCTGGGATCGTTTGTTTTACGCGTGACATCACGGGGAGCAACAATTTTTCCAGAGGAACGGAATTCTTCATGGTCGAGATCCACGCCATCGTCGATAATTGCAATAGTCGCTCCCGTACCATCGCTTAATTTCCAAGCCGCCTCAACATTGGCATGGGCGTTAATAACTTTACCATTAATTGTTGTTTGCTTGAGATGCCACTGCTGGGGAAAAATTTGACGTGGGCGTAATTCACGCACTAATTCCGGATGACATAACTCTACTAGAGGTTCATTGAGAAGTGTTTGGCTGATATCAAAGATGGCTAAACCAGTATTGACAGGTGCGCTGACAAAATAAGCATTGCGGGCATACTCAAGTTTGCGTTTAATTGTTAAGTTATAACGTCCTAAAACTTCCTCACATACCCCTGAATCTTGGCGATTATCGAATTTAACAAAGAGGTTTTCCGTATAAATTACAGGTTCTTGGGATCTGGGATCCACGAGAACCCGTCCTGCAAATTCAACCTTCGGTTCATCATTGAGAATTGACCTGGCGCGATCGCGCAAAGCAGTTCCTTGAAGTGGAACTTTCGCACGCAGAACCTCTACACCAGCTTGTCGAAACCGCGTTGTTAACTCAAATTGATTGAGAATACTACGAGCCGCAATAGATACAGGTACAACTTCAAAAGGCCTTTGAGCCACCAAAGAACTGCGGTTCTCGGTACGAACTACAATGTGTTCATCACTAATAGCAAGCTCATAACGTTGACCATTTTGGCCGCCATAGCGAACTTCAACCATAATTTCATCTCCTAATATTTATTGGGCATTGGGCATGGGGCATGGGGCATTGGGCATTGGGCATTGGGCATGGGGTAGAGGGGAAAAACTCATCTCCCCTGCTTCCCTGCTCCTTCATCTCCCTTATCGATTTTCATGTGTTATATCTGAATTAGGGCAAAGAAAAGATATAGCTTAAGCAGAATTTAATCTCTCTAACTTCATACAAGTCTTGAATTCTTCTTTCCAGAAAAGAGGGATTAAAAGTCAGGTTGATTTATGAATCTTCACTATTAGTGGGCATATATTAGGACTCATATTTTATTTGGTGAAAAAAACTCAGTACACTTTTATTCCTTTTTACCTGTTTCCTGTTCCCTATTCCCTAGCTTCACGAGTAAGTTCAGAAATCAAATCGGATTGCTATGTAATAAAGATTTGTATTTCATGCCACTAAAAAACGCTATAACATCATTAGAACTTCAGAAAGATGATTTATTTTCCTGCTGAGTATTTTCTGACAATATATTCTCTACCCCCGATCGCTGAAGTGAGATTCCAACAAGATTACTTTTCTGAGTATCCCCAAAAAATTCGCGTTGACAGCAATGGCTCTGCTGTATCCTACACTCGTCAACCTGGGTACTATGCAATACACTACAATCAACCTGGTACGGTGTCTCCAGGAGCGATTTTACAACTCAATGAAGGAGCAAGCGCAATTTTTTCTGGCGAACCCAATCAATCTGAAAAAAATACATTGAGTCCAGTTTATACACTAGAATCCAATGGTTCCGTTGCTGTACCAACTGGGCTAGTGTTCATTCGTTTTGTTGGAGGTATTAATGTAGAATCTCTCAGCGAAACCATCAATGGAGCAGGTTACGAGGTAGAGCAAAGTCTCGCCTATGCACCAAACGCGGCCTGGTTGCGTCCCCGTTCAGGTAATATTGTCGATGCGATCGCTGGAATTTCTCAGTTACAAGCGATACCAAATGTTGAGAATGTCGAACTTCAAATGCTGATGGAAAGGGGTTTGAGGTTAGGGAGATGAGGGAGAGGGGAAAGG
>NZ_JACKZU010000508.1:0-4481 GCF_014222165.1 Nostoc sp. 2RC | reverse complement strand
AAAAATTATAATTTGCGCGGCTTCCGTTCAGATGGGGTCTCAATTCCCATCCGAACATTCTCCTGTACCTCTCAATTTCTGGCGTTGCAGAATCAAAATATGAATCATGCGATCGTTTCAAGCTTGCGGATCTGACTTAATTCGCACCTTGGGCATTTTATAGCGCGATCGCTCTCATTCATATTTCTATTGTGCAACGCCCCTATTTTTTTGTATCCTACCCTGCCTTAAGCCACTTCTCTACAAGACGCTCCTTTGAACGTGTCTATGCGTCCTTGGTGGTAGTCTGCGGCAAGCCGCTGTGCGTCTACGTTTGTTCATAATTTTGCGTAAGTCCTGTTCAATTAAAAATCGCTATAAATTCAAAAATTCCTTGATGTCACAGATTTTCGGGCATTTTGATGCAACTGAACTATTCTTCACAATCTCAAGGTTGCATATTTTGATTTCACTGATCCCAAGAAGTAATACAGAAGGCAGTCAAACGATCGCTTTCAAAGAAAACATTACAGGACTTACGCAAAATATCTCTCAAACTCTCATTTCTCCGTGAACTCTGTGCCTCTGTGGTAGCCTACGGCAAGCCGCTCCGCGTCTACGTTTTTACGTGACTCGTGCGTAAGTCCTACATTAATCTCTTTACTTCCGAGCGCCTCAAAAGCTTCGCTGCTGTCTTGTTGATAACTAACTACAACAAATTATAAAAGGAAATTATGGCAAATTCAGTTTTTAACTTATCTAACCTCAACGGTACTAACGGCTTTGTGATTAACGGTATCAACACAGGCGGCTACTTAGGTGAGTCTGTCAGCAGTGCTGGGGATGTCAACGGTGACGGCATCGATGACCTGATTATCGGCGCACCGTATGGTAATTATTCAGGACAGAGCTATGTGGTGTTTGGCAAAACCACAGGTTTTAACCCCACTCTCAACCTTTCCACCCTTAACGGTACTAACGGCTTTGTGATTAACGGCATCAATGGAGGTGGCAACTCAGGTTGGTCTGTTAGCAATGCTGGGGATGTCAACGGTGACAGCATTGATGACCTGATTATCGGCGCACCCTCCCTTCATGCCAATACTCCAGGACAGAGCTACCTAGTATTTGGTAAAACTACAGGCTTTAACCCCACCCTCAACCTTTCCACCCTCAACGGTGTTAACGGCTTTGCGATTAACGGCATCTATGTAGGTGACTTCTTAGGCTACTCAGTCAGCAGTGCTGGGGATGTCAACGGTGACGGCATCGATGACCTGATTATCGGTGCGCCATTTGCCAGCCCCAACGCCTCTAATTCAGGGCAGAGTTATGTGGTATTTGGCAAAACCACAGGCTTTAGCCCTACCCTCAACCTCTGGTCTCTTAATGGTGCTAACGGCTTTATGATTAACGGCATTAAAGCAGGCGATCGCTCTGGCAGGTCTGTCAGCAGTGCTGGGGATATCAACGGTGATGGCATCGATGACCTGATTATCAGCGCCAGATTTGCTTCCCCCAACGGCGAAGAATCAGGGCAAAGCTACGTAGTCTTTGGCAAAACCACAGGCTTTAACCCCACCCTCAACCTTTCTACCCTCAACGGTGCTAACGGCTTTGTGATTAACGGCATCAAAGCAGGTGACTTCTTAGGCTACTCAGTCAGCAGTGCTGGGGATGTCAATGGTGACGGCATCGATGACCTGATTATCGGTGCGCCATATGCCTCTCCCAAGGGCACATCGTCAGGGCAAAGCTACGTGGTATTTGGCAAAACCACAGCCTTTAGCCCCGTCCTCAACCTCTTGTCCCTCAATGGTGCTAACGGCTTTGCGATTAACGGCATCAATGCAGATGGCTACTCAGGCTACTCAGTCAGCAGTGCTGGGGATATCAACGGTGACGGCATCGGTGACTTGATTATCGGCGCGCAATATACCTCCCCCAACGGCATATCGTCAGGGCAGAGCTACGTGGTGTTTGGCAAAACCACAGGCTTTAGCCCTACTCTCAACCTTTCCACCCTCAACGGTGCTAACGGCTTTGTGATTAACGGCATCAATGGAAATGCTAACGGCTTTGCGAGTGGCATCGATTACGATAACAGCTCAGCCGGTTCTGTCAGCAGTGCTGGCGATATCAACGGTGACGGCATCGACGACTTGATTATCGGCGCACCATACGCCTCCCCCAATGGCTATAATTCAGGGCAGAGCTACGTGGTGTTTGGCAACCGCGCTCCTATACTTGACCTGAACGGCAACTCTGATGGAATTGATTCTAGTATTACCTTTAACGGCAATCCCATCTCCATCCTCAACAGCGACTTCAGCCTGAGGGACAATAATACTACCCTCGCTGGTGCTACCATCACCATTACTAATCTTTTGGATGGGGTAGCCGAAAGGCTCACTGCCACAACCACAGGCAACATCAAAACTACCTATAACGCCACCACAGGCACTCTCACCCTCAGCGGCACGGATACCATTGCCAATTACCGCCAAGTTCTCGCCAGCATCACGTACAACAATACAGCTAACACTGTCAATACCACTAACCGAGTAATTAAGTTGGTCGTCGATGACGGACAGGCTCACAGTAACACCAGTGCGGTGGCAACAACTATCTTAGACTTTAATCAACCACCGATCGCTGTCAATGATGTCTTCAGCACTGATGAAGACACAGTTTTGAATGGCAATGTGCTATTTGCCAATCCTACTACTCCCGACAGTGACCCGAATAACAACACTTTAACAGTGATACAGGTAAACGGCAGTGCTGCAAATGTCGGCAATCAAATTACTCTGGCTAATGGTGCGCTGTTGACTCTCAACGCTAATGGTGAATTGACCTACAACCCCAATGGCAAATTTGAATCTTTGGGCACAGGTGCAACTGCCACTGACAGTTTCACTTATACCATTAGCGATGGCAAAGGCGGCACAAATACAGCAACAGTTAACATCACCATCAACGGTGTCAACGATGCTCCCACAGTGCAAAATGCCATTACTGACCAAACTACAGTTGAAAATAATATTTTCAACTTCACTATTCCTGACAACACCTTTGCTGATATTGATGCAGGCGATACCTTAACCTACAGTGCCACATTAGATGACGGTAATTCTCTACCTGCCTGGTTGTCTTTCAACTCCAACACCCATACCTTCACTGGCACACCTAGCGATTTGGATGTCAAAACCATCAGCATCAAAGTCACTGCCACCGACAGCAGCAATACTAGTATCAGCGATACCTTTAACTTGAGTGTCACACCACTCAACATCACAGGCTCCCTTGGTGCAGATACACTCATCGGCACAGGCTCTAACAATATCATTAATGGGCTAGCTGGTAACGACAAACTCACAGGTGGCGGTGGAGACGACTTGCTCACAGGTGGCGGTGGACAAGATAAGTTCATCTTCCGCCCTGGCGATGGTATCGACACCATCACGGATTTTGGTGGCTACGGTACTGGCTTTACCCCCAACTCAGCCGTGCTTGCCGAATTGGACATACTACAATTTATTGGCACTGACTTGACTGCCAAGAATCTGCTACTAACTGAAAATGGCAATAATTTAGAAATCACCTTTGACAACGTTGCTAATACCAAAGTCATTCTGCAAAACTTGTCACAGGAAAAATTTGCTAACGGTCCTGGTGGCAGTGGCAACTCAGTAGTGGGCAATATCCAGTTTAATGGTCAGGCAAGTGTTACTGATAGTATTGATATCTTTGATAAAAATGATAATCTTACTACCCTCTATTCTCAAAACATGGTGACGTTTCTCAATGACTTAAACAATAACGTCAAAGGTTTTGACAACTCCAATGATGTCATTAATGGTCAAGGCGGTAATGACACAATTGATGGTTTAAGTGGCAATGACTATCTGCGTGGTGGAGCAGGCAATGATATCCTCATCGGTGGTGCAGGCAATGATACTCTAGCTGGCGGTGCTGGTAACGATGTGCTTACGGGTGGCAATAATGCCGATTCTTTTATTTTCAACACCAATGCCACTTTCACTAACTCTGCTGTTGGTATCGACCAAATCACTGACTTCACACGTTCTCAAGGTGACAAAATAGTTTTAGATAAAACCACCTTCAGTCAAATTACCTCTGCTGCTGGAAATGGTTTTAGTAATGTGGCTGATTTTGTGGTTGTCAATTCCACCCAAATTCAACAAGGCATCACCAGCGCTGCAATTGTTTACGATGCTGTCAGTGGGGGGTTATTCTACAACGAAAATGGTAGCGCCCCTGGTTTTGGCAATGGCGGTCAATTTGCAACTCTGGCTGGTCTGCCAAATCTGTCGGCTTCTGATTTTGTTATCCAAGCCTAAGACACCCAATACTCACAGCAGGGCGCAAACAGCGTTAGATCTCAATACTGCTCGGTTAACGATTTTTAACTCGGCATTGGGTCTGGGGAAAAGGTGAGCCAGCGCGGTCTTGGGGGTTTCCCCCATGAGCGACTGGCG
>NZ_JACKZU010000507.1:0-4503 GCF_014222165.1 Nostoc sp. 2RC | reverse complement strand
GATGGGGAGATGGGGAGATGGGGAAAAGGTTAAAGGTTAAAGGGAAAAGGAATAAATTTAATCTTTTCCCTTTTCCCCGGTTGGTGAGCTTGTCGAACCATACCCCTTTCCCTTTCCCTCGCCCAACGCCCAATGCCCCTTACTCCAGTAGATTGTAGACAACACGCTCAAAAACCATCTATACTTGAGCGTTCACTTTAACTTATGAGGAGGGAATTATTGCTGAGCCACTGAATCTAACCGTGAGCCTGAGGGGCACTCGTGAAGTCCGGGATAACTGTCAGCTATTCCGCCTCACAGGTTTGTTAGATGCCTTTTCTGAGCCGACGTTTCGCAAGGTACTAGAGAGCAAGATCGAAGAAGGTCCTAAGCATATTATTTTGGATCTCTCACAAATCGACTTTATTGATAGCTCTGGCTTGGGTGCTTTGGTGCAAGCAGCCAAGAAGGCTCAAAACGCTAATGGCACTTTGCAAATTGTCACGAATGCCCGCGTCACTCAAACGGTCAAGCTTGTTCGCTTAGAGAAGTTTCTCTCCCTGCAACAAACAGTTGAAGCGGCTCTAGAAAATGTCAAGCAGTCTTGATTGCTAGACCTATTGAGATTAACTTGGCTATTCAGATTCAACATCGGATAGCTAAATTTTTAAAACTTCTGGCAAAACCTCTCTCCTTGCGGGAGAGGCGCTCAGCCAGTTGAGCTTTATATATTTAAAACGGATCGAGATTAAAAATTAAGGCACTTGCAAGTAAAAAAAATATCCTTTGTAACTGTTGACCCTTGACGGTTCACAGTCAACGACTATCTGTTGTTTATCTTTTCGAGTTTCCTAAAATCTTTGTCAATACAGGGGAGTCGGGCATGGGAAGATATTATCAATGCCCTGTACTACCTGTGAAACGACCTTGTCCTCCTACTCTTGGGATGGAGTTTCCTGTAACTTTCAATAAATATTTAGCTCGATCCCCGTTAACACCCATTGAAAAGTGTGAAATCAGCTTTCCAACTCTACTTCAAAAAGCGAGATTTCGGCAGATTGTCTAGCTGATTTGTGTATAATCAACAACTTTTCAAGTATTTTATAAGAGATATGACTTCTGGTTAGGATATTCGATAACAACCAAAGCCAAACAAAGTTCTAGTAAATAAAAGTCAACTGATTAATTTCGATCTAAACTCGACTTGATAATGTATAATTAGGAAAAAATATCTACTAACTAAACATAGCAATCTAGCAAATTTCAAGCAGAACTATTACATTAAAATTTTCTCTGATGCCAGTAAATTCTAGACAGCAATAAGTACCCAAAATTACCTTGTGACAGGTGGAAATCAGGGAAATCTAAAATGCTAAGTCTTAATCAAAAAGATAAAATTTAGTAAGTATTTTTGTATAGTGTTGATTATGCTAGGTATACTATGATGGCATACTTCAGGGAAATCAATCTTTGGGAAGAATGCCTGCACAATTATTGAGCTAGTCAAGGAATGATTTATTTGTGAAGTCAAAGGAAGAAGGGTTATTGGATGGACAAGATGAAGTTTCCAAACAAAATTTATCTTGGACTGAAGCACTGTTGTTAAGCACAGTGCCATTATCCCAACACATTCCTTTTTCACAAGTACAAAAAATTTCTCCCTCTGCTTTAGCTTATTTGGGGGATGCAATCTATGAACTTTATGTTAGAATGTTCTATCTACTGCCACTACAGCGAGCAGAGACTTATCATCGTTTGGTAGTGGGACAGGTAAGAGCGGAAACACAAGCGCTACATTTGCGATCGCTTACTCCTCATCTGAGGGACACCGAACTAGAAATTGTCCGCCGGGGTCGAAACGCTGCTACAGGACGGCCTAAGCGACTTGATCCCGAAATTTATCAACAGGCAACTAGTCTAGAAACCTTAATTGGCTACTTATATCTAACTGATTACCAGCGCCTAACCGAACTGTTAGAAATACTCCATCTAGAGAAATAGTGAAAATTCAATTTCACAATTATCAAAATAGTAGAGTAGGTCTGGTAAATAGCGCCGTTCTGGATGCCCACTATACGCTATATCGTAAAACTAAAATGTCAAATAAACCCAGAAAAATCAAGACTTCTAGCGAACCAAATCGGGGGCAACCTATAAAGCTTCAGGGTAAGCGTGTTATTACTAATCCAATTCGCAATCCCAGAAAAAAAATAGATATCAACCCGATTTCCAGCAATTCGCGTCCACAAAATAGCAACTTCTCTCATCCTTCTCTACCTACAAAACCAGCAGAAGAGAACGATTTAATCTACGGTCGTCATCCAGTATTGACTGCGTTACAAAGTCAGCGAGGTCTCAACCGCATTTGGATTACTAACCGTCTGCGCTACGATCCCAACTTTCACCCTTTGCTTTTACAAGCCAAGGAAAATGGCACGGTAATTGATGAAGTTGAACCAAAGCGTTTAGACCAAATTACCAATCACTCCAATCATCAAGGTGTGGCGGCTCAAATTGCTCCCTACACTTATATAGAATTACCGGATCTCCTAGAACAAGCAAAATCTGTAACCGATCCCGTAATTGTTGTGGCTGATGGAATTACCGATCCCCATAACCTGGGAGCAATTATTCGCACAGCTGAGGCAATTGGCGCTCAAGGATTAGTCATACCCCAAAGAAGGGCCTCTGGGATCACTTCCACCGTTGTCAAAGTTGCCGCAGGTGCTTTAGAAAACTTTTCTGTGTCAAGAGTTGTTAACCTCAGCCGCGCCTTAGAAGAATTAAAAACAGCGGGATTTTGGATTTATGGTACTGCTGCCACCGGTAGTGAACCCTTACACACAGTCAATTTTAGCGGCCCCATCGCATTGGTAATTGGCTCTGAAGGTGAAGGTCTGAGTATGCTCACTCAACGTTCCTGCGATGTTTTAGTATCAATTCCGTTACAAGGTAAGACCCCTAGCCTCAATGCCTCGGTAGCAGCCGGAATGGCACTTTATGAAATTTACCGTCAGCGATCGCTAAATACGCTGTATTTAGATAAATTACAGAAAATCTCTTTGAAAAAATAGCAGTAAAAGAGTATAAAGAAATGTAAATGATAATAAAGCAACATATCCCTTAACACCCTGTAGCACGTTTACAAATCAGCGAAAACCATGAAAACCATTTGGCATAATCTCAAGGAAGGGTTGATTAACACGTTCAACTATCTCGGTTTGGCTTGGTGGGTAGAAATTGCAACGCAAAATCCCCGTTGCACATACTACTTCGGGCCATTTCTGAATTTTGATGAAGCAAAATTGGCTAGCGTTGGATACGTAGAAGATTTAGAGACCGAAGGAGCGCAGGGAATTGTTGTCAATGTCAAACGGTGCAAACCCAATAATCTAACAATTGCTGAAGACTTGGGGGAAAGATTTGACCGCAAAGTACAGCCTGCCTTTGGCGGTCAAATTTAATTTAGGCAAGACAAGAGGACACGGGAAAAAAGATACAAAAACGTGAGGACGTGGGGAAAGAGAGATTCAAAGACACCAGACACGGTGAATTCTTTTACCACAAGTCCTTGCGTTTCGTCTTCTTCCCCGCGTCACCGCGTCCCTATGTCACCGCGTCCTCTTATCTGGGGATGTTCTTCCAGCCAACGGTCAATATCACTCAGTACCAATTGGGGAACTTCCCACGGAAAAAGATGAGCGGTACTGGGGTAACATTGCCATTGGCAGTTATTGAGGTGTCGAGCCGTTTCTAAGCTCGAATCAACCGTGATGTGACGGTCTTGAACTCCAGCAAGTACTAGACTAGGGCATTGAATTTGTGGCAAGTCTTGAAGTCTGTCATACCCTGCTTGAATAGCACTGTAAAGGGCGCGAGTAGCAGCAGCAGAAGTTTGCAAATATGCGGGTACAGCTTCGGTGGCAATATAGCTGTAACTAGTGGATGTATGTTGTTGAATTAAGTAGCGAAAAAGCGATCGCTTGCCAAAAGTTTCAATATTCCACTGCCAACTCGGTTTTATATAATTCAATAGGGCAGCAACGCCAGTATATAAATTATCTTGCCAAGTGATGGGAGGATGACTACCACGGGGTTTTGCGGCTGTCGCTACTAAAATCAACCCTGTAATCCGCTTTGGCAAACGCAATGCTAGTTCCATTGCCAGAATACCGCCAAGCGACCATCCCAATATTAAACATTTTTCAATTTCAAACCGGTCTAGTAACGCTTCTAAGTCCGTCAAATGGTCATTCATGTCAAAATTTTCATTCCAGCGACTTTTGCCGTATCCACGTAAATCTGGGGCAAAAGTTTTGTAGCGTTTTGATAAATGATTGGTAAATACAGAAAGACTGCGACCAGAACCAGGATGACCGTGTAGGGCTAAAATCGGAAATCCTTGACCTTGGATGTAGACGTTGAGGTTTGCAGCGCTAGTAGTGTAATTTTGGCGATCGCTCATCATTAGACGTGCCTAAAAATAGGGGAAGGGGGAAGGGGGAAAGGGTAAAGGGGAAAGGG
>NZ_JACKZU010000506.1:0-4574 GCF_014222165.1 Nostoc sp. 2RC | reverse complement strand
GATGTTACGAATGGGGCATAGGGAGATGGGGAGATGGGGAGATGGGGAGATGGGGGAGACGCGGGGACGCGGAGAATAATCAATGACCAATGACTAATGACTAATGACCAATGACCAATGACTAAAATCCCAAGTCAGCCTTCGCTAGTTCAGCGGCGGCAAATACTTCTGCGTCTGGTTTTTCTTCCCAAGCTGGGTCACCAATTTCTTCGTAGAAAGCTGCGTCATAGGGACGGGTACGTACAACTACTGGCATTGGAACGGCATGACCCAAAATCAAGGCTTGTTGCTTAGAGTCTAACTTCGCCAATACCGACCGCAGTCCGCCACCACCAGATACACCCGTAAAAATCGCGTCAATGTCTTTTTCATCGTTCAGCAGAGCGGTAATGCGAGTCCCAATTTGGGACATAACTTCATTATCTATCCCCGACGGGCGTTGATCGACTACCAAAAGGGTGACGAAGTATTTTCGCAATTCCCTAGCAATAGTCCCAAAGATAGTGCTTTGTACCACTGCTGGGTCTAAGAAACGGTGTGCTTCTTCAATGGTAATCATCAACGGCGTCGGGCGATCGCTCGGATTTTTCGTTTGCAGAAATTTATCTGCCTTCTTAACGTAATGCTCGTGGATACGTCTGGTGATCATGTTGGTCACCAACATATAAGAGAGCATATTTGACTGGGAACCAAATTCTATCACAACATTCTTCCCAGCTTCCAGTGATTGCACAAGTTTACTAATATAATTTTGCGGACAAACGGCTCGCATGTACTTCAAACTGTCCATCCGCAAGAGTTTGCGCTGTAATGCCATAATCGAGCCTTTGTGTCCGCGCTTCTCGTCGCAGAACATCTCGATTTCTTCATTACTCATATTTAACAGTTGGACAATCCAAGATTTGCCAAATTCGCTGTAGAGAATATTGGCGTTATCCAAAGCCGCGTCCGAAAGTCCCAAATCTCGACTGCATAACTTAATATCTTCAACTTCAATTTGCTCGTAACTCAGATAAAGTTCTTGAGCATCCCGTACACCCCGGCGCTTTGTGGATTCCGGGTCGAGGGTGTAAACTTCGACTTTATTGGGAAATAATTGCTTTAAGCCTTTAACGGTATTGACATTTTTACCTTCAGCAACAGCTTCCCAGCCATACTCAGAGTGCATGTCAAAAATCAAATTCACCGCCGCACTTTTACGGATGACCCCAGCTAAAAGTAAGCGGGTTAAAAAAGATTTACCAGTCCCAGATTTGCCAAAAACCCCATTACTGCGTTCTACAAAGCGATTTAAATCGATGCAAACCGGCACATCCATATCCAAAGGTTTGCCGATGGAGAAATTGCGCCTTTGGGGATCGTCTTCCCAACCGAACACTCGGCGAAAATCGTCAACGCTGGCTTCGTAAACTTGACTAAAGTGACTGGGAATAGTTTTAACAGGCAATAATTCCATCGTCGTGCTGGTTTGCGGCACAAAGGAAGCCAAACCAGTCACCGATGGTAGAAAAGGATTTGCCGATTTACCATTTGTAGCCGAAAAAGATTCTTGAGATTCCGGAGTAAACATCAACATCGGCGCGAGGTTGATAGTACCGTAAGTACCGCTTCCTGCTAGAACTTCTCGTAAAAAAGTATCTTCCCAACTAGGGGGATTAGCAATAATTCGGGCATTAGCAGCTCCTAGTGCCACATCTGTGAGCATACAAAAAAAACGCGATCGCATCCCTTGGACAACGAGAAATTTACCTACCCGCATGTCTTCCACAGAAACGTCAGGATGCAATCGCACTTCTAACCCTTCAGTCAGAGAACCTTGAATAACCGAACCTAATGGCTGTCCCGAATTCATTTCATTAGTCATTAGTCAAAACCCTTCGGGTGGGGAAAAGGGGAAAGGTTAAAGGGAAAAGGAGCGTCTGACCTTTCCCCCTTGCCCTTTGCCCTTTGCCCATTTTCCTCCATTCCCTAATCAATTTGAATCGAAGTTGGCGCACTTGCCGATGGTGGCGTGGTGGTAATTAAAGGTTTGCGAAATTGGGCGTAAAGGCGATCGCGCCAATTAAAAAATGCCTGATAATCAGGATTTTCGGCTAAGATTGGCAGTCCTTTACCTCTGATAGATGCTGGTAAATCTAGATAAGGGCCATCGGGGAATTTCAGCAAGATTGATAAACCCGCCACCGCTAAATCCGCTAAAGTCGGCTCGTCTCCTGTCAAATAAGGACTATCTGCCAATAATAATGTTAAGGCTTCTAAGTCTTGTTTTAAGGATGCGATCGCTGAGTGTATTATCTCTGGACTATAACCCACTCCAATACCGAACAGGGTCAACAAGTCGTTGGGTACTCCTTCTACTAGACTTTTAAATATATCTGGTGTGGAAGTGGGTAACAAAGATTTGCGAAAATTTTGATCTTGGCTAACTGCGGCAAACAGCGCTTTGCGGCCTTTGATGCCGATGGACTCATCTGCCCATTCTTCTATTAATAAAGTTAAACCTCGTTTTTTAGCATCTTGTGGTATTAGTGGGCGTTCTGGATATTCTAAGTCTAAATACTTAGCAATGTCCGTAGAATCTACAATATATCTATTACCATCCTTTAATACTGGAACTTGTCTTTGACCAGTCAGTCGGAACAGTTCTACTTGTCCAATCCCAGGTGTAACCTCTATTTTCCGGTAATCTAATCCTTTAAAATCTAAAATTAGCCGTACTTTCTCTGAGTATTGGGATAGTTCCCATTGGTATAATTCCAGCATATTTTATACCTTATAACTACTGCCTTACTTCTTAACTTTACAATTGTATCTTTAGTTTAAGTAAATTTTTTGTGTATGGAGCAAAGCCATTTTTAGACGAAAGCATAAATAGCGATCGCTGAGTGATAAATGCCAATTATTAGAATAAAGTGCTTTTTAATACCGCAAAAATAGAGAGGCTGGTGTTGGTAGCCTCTGTATATGAGACCTCGCGCTTAGGGCGGGGTTTAACAATTATCCAGAGTCTTTTGTAGATTTTATTTTCTGAAATGGCGATCGCTCTTCTCGGAAGGTAATTTTTTAACTGATCGTAAAATATCTCAAAATATTGTGTGTAATTTGCTTTTTAGTTAAACCTTTGTGGGCTGTTATCCTCAGCGAGCGATCGCAGATGTAAGATTTTTATACTTTTTGATAATTTATACTGCAGCAAGTGGGGCTTTTCCACTTTTTTGAACGTGAAGAAGAAAAGCTGGTGAATTTACATTCAAGATATCGTAGATGTATAGCAGTTCTAAATAATTTGTCAAACATTACTGCTGTTAACAGTCAACAGTCAACCATCACCACTAAAATTTTTCACAACTCAAATCAGATTGCTATATTTGATACTTGTCATCTTTTAGCCAAGTTAGATATTTAATCTCACTAGCACTAAGTATTTCTCAAGAAAAGTCTGACTCCCCTCTTCGGTTAGATTTTGTGCTTACCAAAATGTTATAAATCTTTATGTAACCTGTGGACAAAAAAACAAACAAAATTTATGAAGACAAATTACGGCAAATTGCTGACCACGTTGGCAGGGATAGCAGGATTAAGTAGTTTCAGCCTTCTGGTTACTTTACCATCTGATGCGAAAGAGGTCTTAAATCCTAATCCCAGTATTTTCAACGAAGCGCCCTATAATCGAGGTCAGCGCCTTGAAGCAAACGCTCAGTACAGCCCTGCTAAAGCTGTTAAGCGCCAAGTGGTAGCCCAAGGCAGTGGCGGTGGGACGCTAAATCCCAGACCAAGTATTTTTAACGAACCTCCCTACAACCGTGGTGGTAGCGCCACACCTGGTGAAGTCACCCCACCTCCTACCCCTGAAACTCAACCCACCACACCCACAGAAACACCATCTACCTTACCTGCAACTCCACCACCAGCTGGGACAAGCGAAACTCAAGGCAAAAATTTGTTAGCCTTGGCTGAATCAAACGCCTCTTTTACAACCTTGACCAAAGCTTTGAAAGCAGCAGGATTAACGGACGCTTTGCAAGGCAAAGATAACTTAACTATTTTCGCGCCCACAGATGCGGCCTTTGCTAAATTACCAGCAGACGCAGTGCGAGATTTGTTGAAGCCAGAGAATAAAGAAGTGTTACTCAAGCTCTTAACTTACCATGTAGTGCCTGGTAGGGTATTATCTAGTGATTTGAAATCAGGTGAAGTTAAAAGCCTAGAAGGTGGCGCTATCAACGTTAAAGTCGATCCTGCTAATGGTGTCACAGTCAATGATGCCAAAGTCACTCAGGCCGACATCACAGCTAGCAATGGTGTAATCCACGCCATCGATAACGTGATTCTACCTCCTGACTTGTAGTTTTTGTTAACTGATGACTGATGACTGTTGACTGTTAACAAACGACTAAAAAAAGCGTCTGTCATCCCATCTTTACAAAAGGAATGGATGACAGACGCTTTCTAATGAAGAAGAATTCACAACTCAGCAACGGAACCTTTGAAAGTATTCTGAATTCTGACTCCTGAATTCTGACTCCTGAATTCTGACTCCTGAATTCTGACTCCTGAATTCTGACTCCTGAATT
>NZ_JACKZU010000505.1:0-4578 GCF_014222165.1 Nostoc sp. 2RC | reverse complement strand
AATTAACTTCTTATTCATCCATTGTTAAACTATCTTTAACCATCAGAAATTTAGCTTATTTAAGGTTGTGATTACAGCAGTAAAATATTCCTTTAATCAGAGGTAATATGATTTTTTCGACCAGCATCTTGAATCGTGTCGTTGCTACTTCATTGGTGACAACTTCTGTTGCACTAAGTCCAATGTTTGGTACCATCGTACAAGCTCAAACCATCAACGGTGCAGGAGCAACTTTTCCGGCTCCACTTTACGAACGGTATGCTCGTGAAGTTAAAAAGAAATATCCAGACTTAAAAATTAACTATCAAGGAATTGGTAGTGGTGGCGGTATTCGTCAAGTAATTGCTGGAACTGTTGACTTTGGTGGTAGTGATGCTGCAATGAAAGATGATGAAATCGCTAAAGTCAAGAACGGTGTAATCTTAGTACCCACAGCCGGCGGTGCAGTCTCTGTGGTTTATAATCTTCCAGGAGTTAACAATCTTAAATTATCCCGCACTACATTACCAGCGATTTTTGCAGGGCAAATTACTAATTGGAGTGATGCGAAAATTAAAGCTGATAATCCTGGTGTAAATCTACCAAACCAACCAATTAAATTTGTTGTTCGTGCGGATGGTAGCGGTACTACTTTTATTTTTACTAACCATTTGAGTTCAATCAATGGTTATTTTAGAGGTAGAGTTGGAGCTAACACAGCACCAAAATGGACTCTTCCAAACGTCCTTAAAGGTAAAGGTAATCCTGGCGTCGCCGCTTTAGTAGCTCGCACTCCTGGTTCTATTGGTTATGTTGAATATGCCTACGCTCTCAAAAATAACCTGAAATCAGCACAGATCCAAAACAAACAAGGACAATTTGTTGCTCCTTCTTTACAATCTGCAAACGCAGCTTTGGCTAGTGTGAATTTTCCAGATAACTACCGCGTTTTTGTGGGAGATCCAAGTCAAGGTTATCCTATTGTCGGTCTTACTTGGATCATGGTTTACAAACAGTATGCCAATGCTGCCAAATCTGATGCTATCAAGAAATGGATAAATTGGGTATTGAAAGACGGTCAACAGTATAATGATGACCTAAATTACACCAAGATTCCATCTGAAGTTGCAAATCGCGTACTTCAAACAGTGAATAGCAATGTCAAGCCTTAATTGCTAGTTTTATGTAAAATTCAGGAGTCATAATTCTGGAGTCACAATATTTAAAAAATCAGGAGATAAATTGACGCATGAATCTACTCATCATCATATCCTCTTGATAAATTCAAGACTTATGCAAGTGTCACAAAAAATAAAATATTTTTGCTTGTAGTCAGGGCTACTCTACGGGAATGCTCCGCAAACAGCCGTGATTTTAAGGACTAAAGTCCTTACTACAAACTTAAAATAATATGCTAGTTGCGTAAGTCTTCAAATTATGGCTTCTGATTCTGGTGAATTTTGTTCCTAAGTTTTCGTTTCCAGGTTTTACCTGGAAATGATTTTTATTAAGATACCGTTGTTTTAGTGAAAGTTTTAGAGAATATTTATTAAGTAAAAATGCTGTTGTTGACTGTGAACCGTCAACAGTCAACAGTCAACAATAATTAATTTTTACTTGATAAATAACTTCATTTCTTTTGCCTATTGCCTTATTGTCTATTATGCTCACATCCCAAAACCTATTTTATTAATTTGTCATGGCAAATTCATCAGAACCAGCCGACAAAAATTCATCATATGAATCGAATTTAGATGATGAAAATATCGATTTGACAGCTATTAGTGGTAAAAATTTTTGGTTTGACCAAGGATTTACACGGCTAGTATACTTTTTTGCCGTGGTTACTTTTGCTGTATTATTTCTCATGAGTTGGGTAATTTACAAAGAAGCCCTACCAGCAATTAAACAGTTCGGAGTCGCGTTTTTATGGGGTCAAGATTGGGATACAGGTAATCAAATTTTTGGTGCATTACCTTATATTTATGGAACTCTAGTAAGTAGCGCGATCGCTATTTTTTTAGCAGTACCAGTGGGAATTGCAGTTGCTTTAGTAACTAGTGAAAATTTCTTACCAACATCTGTACGAACAACCTTAGCATTGGTTGTAGAATTAATCGCTGCTATTCCCAGTGTAATTATTGGTTTATGGGCTATTTTTAGCTTTATTCCAGTTTTAGAACCTTTTGAAAAATTGCTAGGTAACACTTTCAAATTCATCCCAATATTTAATACACAAGACCCTGTAGGCACAAATATGTTGACTGCTGGAATTATTCTAGCCATCATGATTTTGCCAACAATGGCAGCAATTACTCGTGATGTATTACTGGCTATACCCAAAGAATTGCGTAGCGCATCTATGGCTTTAGGTGGTACTCGTTGGGAAACAATTTTTCGAGTTTTGTTACCAGCTGGATTTTCGGGAATAGTCAGTGCAGCAATGCTGGCTTTAGGACGTGCTTTGGGTGAAACAATGGCTGTCACTATGGTAATTGGTAATTCTGCTCAAATTAGTGCTTCTTTACTCGATCCGGCTTATACAATTCCCTCTGTATTAGCGAATGAATTTGCTGAAGCCGAACCAGGATTACATATTGGTGCTTTAAGCTATTTAGGATTAATTTTATTTGCCTTGACTTTAACTGTAAATATTGGGGCTGTATTATTAGTCAGGTGGTTTGCCAGCAAAAATAATTGAATAATAATTCAGAATTGAGAATCCAGAATTCAGAATTAATTCTTGGTGGTTACTGTGGGTTGAGGGTTTTGTTAAAAATTAAAAGTTGTGAGCAATATGAATGATTATATCGAACCTGAAAATGATGAATCTATAATAAAAGAATTATGTAGTCCGCTACCAAAAGAACGAGTAATATTCACCTATTTAATGAATGCGATCGCCTTTGGATTCACAACTCTGGCACTCATTCCTTTATTATCAATTTTATGGGAAATTTTCCTTCGAGGCATATCTGGAATTAAATGGGAAATTTTTATCAAAACAGTAATTGATAATGGGTTCGGCAATGCCATTATAGGAACCATAACTATGGTAACTATTGGTGCTTTTTTCAGCATACCCACAGGAGTAATGACAGGAATTTTCTTGGCAGAATTCGGTCAAACTAATCCAATTGCTAATCTCGTTCGTTTTATCACTAATATTCTTACAGGTGTACCTTCAATTGTTGTAGGAATATTTGCTTACGGTATAATCGTTTTGGCAACAAAAGGATTCAGCGCGATCGCAGGTGGTTTTGCCTTAGCTGTGATTATGCTACCAGTAATTATATTAACAACAGAAGAATCCTTAAAACTTATTCCCACATCTCAACGTCTCGCCTCTGCTGCTTTAGGTGGAACTCGTTTTCAAACTACCTTTCGCATCGTTGTTACTGCGGCAACTCCTGGAATCACTACAGGCATTTTATTAGCCATATCTCGTGCTGCTGGTGAAACAGCGCCCTTACTTTTTACTGCATTATTTAGTTTAGATTGGTCGGAAGGTTTGTTAAGTCCAACAGCTTCCTTACCAGTACTAATTTTTAATCTCTACAACGACCCCGACCCAGAAAAAAATCAATTAGTCTGGACTACTGCAATAATTTTATTGGGTTTAATTTTATGTGTCAGTATTATTTCTCGCATAGTTATTAGCAAGAGAAAAATTAAATGAACAGAAGTCCTTATTGAGAACGGGCAAATCCCATTTTTACTTCTGAATTCTGTTTAAAAAATTTTATTTCGCACTTGGACAATTTATGAGTCAACTAATTCCAGCTATCAAAGTAAAAAATATCAGTTTTTACTATGGCACAATTAAAGCGATCGAAAATATATCAATAGATATTTATCGAAATCATGTCACAGCAATAATCGGCCCTAGTGGTTGCGGCAAATCTACCTTCATTAAAGTTCTGAATCGCATCAGTGAATTAGAAGGGCCTGTGAAAGTTGAAGGCGAGGTGGAATTTTTTGGTCAAAATATTTATGCTCCTCGTGTCAATATCAATAGATTACGCCGCCAAATTGGTATGGTATTTCAAAAACCGAATCCTTTTCCCATCAGCATTTATGAAAATGTTGCCTACGGCATCAGAATAGCAGGTAGATATCCAAAAGTAGAACTAGATGAAATTGTGGAGTCTGCACTTCATAGCGCTGCTTTGTGGGATGAAGTTAAAGATAAGTTAGATAAATCGGCTTTAGGACTTTCTGGCGGTCAACAACAAAGATTATGTATTGCGCGTGCTTTAGCAGTCAAACCCAAAGTTCTGTTGATGGATGAGCCTTGTTCAGCTCTTGACCCCATCGCCACCATGAAAGTTGAAGAACTAATCCATAGTTTGCGGTCTCAGTTGACCATTGCGATCGTTACCCATAACATGCAGCAAGCTGCTCGCGTCTCTGATTTTACGGCTTTCTTTAGCACCGATGAAAGTCGAATTGGTCAAATGATTGAATTTGGCGCTACAGAACAAATCTTCAACAACCCAATCGACCCCCGCACCCGCGACTACATTTCAGGACGTTTTGGGTAAAAAGTCAATTAGTCATTGCTCATTGTTCATTAACTATTCTCCCCATCTCCCAACC
>NZ_JACKZU010000504.1:0-4588 GCF_014222165.1 Nostoc sp. 2RC | reverse complement strand
AGATTATATATCTAGGGTGGTAGTGCCATGATTCTTGTGATGGAAGTTTGGTAATAATGGAAACAATTATCATTAAGATTCAATAATTCAAGGAAAAATTATGTCTACCCACTTAACTTAAGGAAATTTCTAAATTTTAGGTTTTTCAATGTTGACCTACTTAGAATTCTCCTACCAAAGGTAGAAGTAATACTGAGTTAAATGCTATAAGATATACATTTAAAGTTTGTGCTTGGCAAAAAATTCACAACAATTGCAGCTGCATGAAACTTAAATTTATTACTCAACAAAATCATCAATGCTGTAATTTTTTAAATCTTTAGTGAATAGATTTATTTTGCTCAACCTCTGCAAACAAGTGGCGGTAATTTAAGGTGAACATAGAAAAATTTATCCAACGCGCAGAAGTATTGCACAAGCGTTTAGCGGATTTATACCAAACTGCTAGCATCTTGCCTTGGATACCATCGGATCTTCTGCCACAGGCTTTTAAAGAATTATATAATACCTCAAAGATAGTGCAGTTAGCAGCAGAGGAATTGCATCAACAAAATGAGGAACTAATACAAACACGCAATTGGCTAGAAGCAGAACGCCAGCACTATCAAGATTTATTCGAGTTAGCACCAGATGGCTATATAGTAACTAATACAGAAGGTATTATTCAAGAAGCTAACTACACAGCAGCTAAATTATTTAATGTTTCAAAGCATTTTCTAGTAGGCAAATCAATGATAAATTTTGTCTCTCTAGAAGAACGTCAACAAATTCGCAATGAACTTGTACAACTATCGCAATTACCCAAAAGTAAAGAGTTATTAATACGTTTGCAAAAAAGTCATGGCGAATTATTTGATGCCGCTTTGACGGTGCTTGTTGTTCGTAATTCCCAAGGTAAGATAACTTGTTTGCGCTGGATGGTACGTAATATTTGCCAACGTCAGCCTTTAGAATCAGCAATAGTCAAGAATAATGGCTGTGATTTGTTTCCTGGTTATCCCGTGCAGAAATATTCTAAAGGAGAAACTATTCCTCTCAATCCATTGGTAATTTGGTATGTTTGTCAAGGTTTAGTTAAGCTAAGTACTTATTGTGAAACAGGTGAAGAAGTACTATTAGGATTAGCAACACCAGAAATGGTTTTTGGTAGTAGTTTAACTTCTCTCAATGTTTATCAAGCAGTAGCCCTTTCTGATGTTCAGTTGGTGTCAATTTATGCGGCAGAAGTAGCCAACTCTCCAACTTTGAGTCATACTCTTTTACCAAAAATAAATCAACGCTTACAGCAAACAGAATCTTTTTTAGTGATTTCTGGAAGACGAAGGGTACAAGAGCGCTTACACTATTTATTACAACTTTTGCAACGACAAATTGGTGAAACTGTACCAGAAGGAACTCGCTTAAGTGTTCGTTTAACTCATGAAGATATTGCTAGTGCTTGTTGTACTACGAGGGTAACAATTACACGATTAATAGGTAAATTACAAGAACAAGGTGTAATTGATTTTGATTTCAAAAAACACATGATTTTGAAAAATCTAGATTAGACCTCTTGCAAAAGTTACTTTTGCAAGAGGAGGAAAGGGACTCATGTTAAAGGGAAAAGGGTTTTTATTTGCCCTTTCCCCGGTTGGTGAGCTTGTCGAACCATTACCCCTTACCCTTTTCCCCACTTTTGCAAGAAGTCTATTAACAAGAAAGGCAGAGGGCAGGAGGCAGAAGGCAGAAGGGAATTCTGTTTCCTGCCCTCTGCCCGCGACCAAAGGGAGCAAGGGTTTAAGTCCCCCACCAAAATCGAAGATTTGGTGGCCCGCAATCAGTCTGGGTCTGAAGCCCAGACTGCATTGCATCCTTCTGCCCTCTGCCCTCTGCCCTCTGCCTTCTGCCTTCTTCACTTATTCATTTTTCAGGAGCTAATTTGCTTCACCATACACTTGACCAATACTCCGATCGCTATTAATCTCAATTACTAAATCAACGGCTGTTGCATCTTTTACTAACGGCTTGATGAATAATTCCGGGTGGAGCGATCGCCAAAAATAATTGACAAATTGCTCTATCTCTGCATCGTTCATTCCCGATTTACCCGCAGCAATCATCTGGTGTTCGGCGTGTTTGCGCCACTCTAAAGAACAACGATAATCGCTGGGATACAACACAATTAAGCTGTCTAATCGCTCCCACAGTGGTAGATAATCGTGGAGGCGGAGATTCATATCGCGGGCAAATCCTCGATCTTCCTCTGTAACAATTGGCGGTGGTGCAGTATCAAATAAGTCTGGATCGATTGGTCGCACGCCCACAAACCAACCTTCAAATAGTACTATATCTATATTATTTGTAACGATTTCTGGATTAGTGCGATCGCCTGCACCCTTGTATGCAGATTTATCAAACCGGGGAACCATAACTGGACTTTGGAATTCGCGGATTTTATCTAGTACATTTAAACCCAAGTTGATATCGTGGGTTCCTGGGGGGCCGCGCCAAATCAAGCGGGGGTCTTGTTGTGTTAAGAGCAAGCGATCGCTATAAGTTTTATATAAGTCATCCAAAGACCAACTCAAAGTCTTGTACCCCAATTCATCAAGAATCAAGCCCAGAACTTTGCACATTGTGGTTTTCCCAGTCCCCTGTCCTCCCAAAATTCCCTGAATCAAAGGCCGTCCCAACTCTTGACGCTGCGATGCGAGTTTCATTCCCAAAGGCAACCACAAGTCCCACAAAACTTGTAACATTTCCTTGGGTTCCCTTCCAAAGGAAGTTTGGCAGAACTCGTTAAAAGCCGGCAATACAGATTTTAGAAGATGCGATCGCTTTTCAATTACCTCATCAACATTTTCCATCGTAATCCCAAAAGCCTTTGCCCTCATACCATCTCCCCATCTCCCCATGCCTCTTATCCTCATCCTACGATCCCAACTTAAAGGCCTCAAGAAACAGACTGTAAGTAAAGCCAACTTTCAGGAGATTTAATGAGTCTACCAAGAGCGATCGCTTGGTGAAAAAAGGCTGGCGGTAAAATATTCTGCTAGTAATTTCCGTCAGGATTACTAAAAAACCAGCTACTACAATATCTAATTCTGCCCGTTGCCCAGCTGTGGTGGAAGCTGCGTTTCCCAGAAAAAAACCGAACAAAAAACTAATGATCAGCAACGACATTCGCCGCCAAGGGTTGAGAAACCATTGCCCCAACTGCCTAGCAATGGCATCAAATAAGTTATTCAGACGTGTGTTTTGCATTAAACGACTTTTGCCAAGAAGTCAACGTATCTTGAAATATAGCGATGTTGAAACTGAGAAAATTAGTTTTAGTATCAGCTTATTTGTTAATATTATAAATATCTGCTGGGTTTCCAGTGTCTATTCAAACTTTTTTGTATATTTTATCATCTTGAAGGAAGTACATAGCTTCTTTAATGGCTACTTTTCCGGGTACAGGATGAAACATACCATCTAGATTTATATCTGGTTTGGTAACTGAAGCTTTGTTGAGACCAGTAGCGGTTTCACTGAGTTTTGTTGTTTGATACAAATGTATTTCCTGATTAAGTATCTGATTTTTGTTTTTTTATGGAAGCTTACGTACAAAAACCGAGCAGCATACCTGTACACTCGTTGTCAGTTAAACATCAAAGGAATTACTTCCATAAAATGTTTGTGACTTGAAATGATATTTATCATACATTCCTCAGTATACTTTGAGGAAAATATATAGGAATTACATTCGATTTCTGTGAAGCTACCTACACTTTTATTCTTTTTTACCTGTTAAGAATTCCCTGTTCCCTGTCTCTTTGAGTAGTTCTCTGAATCAAATCGGATTCCTATATATTAGGCTACTTTGTGTCATCGCCTTTGGTTGATAAAGGGCTACCATTTGGTTAAGCCTAGACAAATATTTATTTCTAATAACTATTAATCAATATGAAATCCTTTGTTTATCGTAACCTGAGCGTTACAGCTTGTTGCTTAGGACTGCTAGTTGCTTTGGTTGGATGCTTGGGAGTTAGCGTATCCTTTGAGTCCACCAACCCAGATACATCATCGCAACTGCCATCTGATACTTCAGAGTGGGGCATAGCTTCATCTACAGGGATTTCACCTGAAAAAAATATCTTACCTAGTAACCTACCGCCTCTAGCAACCAACTCCAGTAATAAACCGCAAAATAGCACCAAAGAGAATACATATCCTGTTTTGGCAAATCGCGATAAATCAGCTACCAAGCCCAAAGGACAGGGAGCTTTGCGGATGAGCAATCAAACTAATCAGCCTGTGCGGCTAGCCTTACTGGCGCGAGAAGTAGCCAAAGGTTCTGGCGGCAAACAAATTAACTATGATGTCCCAGCACATTGGGATTTTGCCCCTGAAGAAGGTAGTAACAAAGGGCTGATTTTATCCTTACCTCAGAATAACTTGAAAGTGGAAAAGGGAGATTTTTTAGTTGCTTTTGCACAAGATGGCTCCCGCCGTTACTGGGGCCCCTACGTTGTAGGAGAAACTCAACTACCAAAGTGGAATACCCAAAGCAAAGAATGGGAACTGATACTGAGTCCATAATTTAGTGTTGAGTGGGGATGGGGCA
>NZ_JACKZU010000503.1:0-4612 GCF_014222165.1 Nostoc sp. 2RC | reverse complement strand
GGTTCTTAGTGATGGGGAGATGGGGGAGATGGGGGAGATGGGGAGATGGGTGAGAATAATAACTCCCCAAACAGTCAACACTCACCAGTCAACAGTCAACAGTCAACACTCCAATGACCAATGCACACTTTTACCCAAAAGCTCACAAGCTTACTTAATCTTTTTCTCCAATCCCATTGTCCACTGTGCCAACGCTCAACTTCTCAAGAAATTTGTGACAACTGCGCTAGACAATTGCAAAAATGTCAACGTCAAAACTCAATTTCTCTGTGGAAAGAACCACTACCAGTATTTAGCTGGGGTGAGTATGGGGGTATAGTCAAAAGAGCGATCGCGGTGATGAAATACGAAAATCAACCCCAAATAGCTCGTCCTTTGGGTCAATGGTTAGGAGAATCTTGGTTGTTAAATTCACCCAAGCGAGATAGTCAGGCTGTGGTAGTTCCCATCCCACTCCACGCTAGCAAGCTGCATCAACGCAAATACAATCAAGCTGCTTTAATAGCACAAAGCTTCTGCGAAATAACTGGATTAAAATTGAAACTAGATGGATTAACAAGAGTGCGACAAACCCAAGCACAATTTGGTTTATCAGTATCTGGGCGAGAACAAAACTTGAAGACAGCTTTTGCTGTTGGGCAAGAATTTCGCCATCGCCTTCCAAATGTCCCAGTATTATTATTGGACGATATTTATACTACTGGTGCTACTGCCAGATCTGCTGTGCAAACACTTCGTGAGTATGGAATTGTGGTCTTAGGATTAGTAGCAGTAGCCACTACAGTTAAAGACGAATCAATCCAGAATTAATGGGCAAACTTGGGCACAAAAGTGTATGAGTTGACCAATTCACCCTAATTTTGCGGAAAAATTGCTTGAAATTTATGGATAAAGCTTTTGCGGCGGCTTTAAAACAATCAATGGTCATTCCTGCCACGTTGCTGGCAATAGTTACAAGTACAAGTGCAGCTTTCGCTCAAAATAATAAGTTATATAGTCCAATTCCTTTATCTAACAGTACTGAATTTTCCGATAGCCTTTCAGACAAAGACATTCCCACAGGTCAAGGTGGGTTTGCCCGCGATTACACAGTCAAGCTAGAGAAGGGCGACAATTTAGCAGTTGACCTCTCATCTGATAGCTTTGACAGCATCATCACATTGCTAGCACCTGATGGTTCAACTTTAGCAGAAAATGATGACGGCCCTGATGGTAGTAGCAATTCTCTACTATTTACTCGCATCGTAGAAACAGGCACTTATGTTATCCGCGTCCGGTCTTTCGGAGAAACTGGAGTTGGGGCTTTTAAACTCAAGGTGACAAAATTGCAGCCGATTAAATGAAGTTAGGAGTTGGGAGTTGGGAGTTAGGAGTTAGGAGTTAGGAGTTAGAAGTTATGAATGATGAGTTATGAGTTATGAGTTATGAGTTAGAAGTTATGAATGATGAGTTAAAAATTCTTAACTCCTAACTTTTCACTCCTAACTCCTAACTTTTCACTCCTAACTTTTCACAGCAGTCAAGACACAGAGAAATAAGGCTTCAGTCCACTCAACGACTGCGCCGTAGGTATCTCCGGTGTGTCCGCCTAGTTTGTGGTTAAACCAGGCGGCTGTAAAAGTGGCGATCGCACTTCCAGCTAGTATCATTACTATTGGCAAAAATAATTGCTGTTTATCCATCAGCCACACTAAACTACTCAAACTCAATAGCAACAACAAACTCGGTAATAAATCTTTGTAAGAACGAATGGCTTGTTTGTGAACAGCACCTTTGCCTGTTGGTTTCAGGTAAGGATATCTAGCAATGGCTATTTGCTGTCCCCAACGTCCCCAACCACAAGCAGCCATCAGTATTAAGCAACGGTTTTCTGGTATTTCGGTTAAGGCTGTGATTTTTAATACTACTATGATGATGGCTACCATTGCCCCAAAGGCTCCTGTGGCGCTATCTGCCATCACCTCTAATCGCCGATTTGGATCGCCCACTGCTAAGCCATCCGCAGTATCCATTGCTCCATCTAGGTGCAGTCCTCCAGTTATGGCAATCCAAATACTGACTACTAACGCACTACGAGTTAGCATTGGCATACCAGTATAATTCATCACTAAATCTAATAACCCTAAAATGCCTCCAATTATCAACCCTACAATTGAGGCAAGACGCGCCACTCCCTGGAAGTCTAATTTATTCAAATACGGCAGTGGAATAACTGTGTAAAATATGATACTTGCTGCTAGCTTGAACAGCAGGTTTTTCCACCATTGTTGCTGTTTCACCATTTGAGTTACATTGTTAATTGCTCGATAACAGTCTGAGTTTCAGTAGAAATGACACCTGGAGACTTTAAAGCTTTAAATAAGATTTACTTCTATTAGAGATTATCCCGGAAAATTTTGTTATGCTTGTCTCAGTGGTCATTCAATGCTTAAAAGTTTTATTTTATACAAAAAAATCAAAAATATTACAATTGTATCAAGGAGCAAAATTTGTGTTTTGTATTTGTTAACTAGAAACTTATTCGATTTGGACTTGGGCGATCGGTGCAAAACTCCACATCCTTAGATTGAAGGATATCCAGCACTAACGCAGATTTTAAGAAAGCCTCAACATGGTAAAATGCCAATAGTGGAAAGGTAATCAAACACTGAAAAAAGTCTATTGCTATCTAAAAAGTAGACAGTTGTCAATAGACGGTTGCCCGACAAATGATATTTTTTAAAATATTAGAGAGTAAATGTAAGCTATTCAATATGACTGTTTAGCTGATGTTTTTCTCTTTGCAGCTCAATCGCTATTTCCCTATGAGTCACCATCTACCCGACACCAGCATACCAGCTCCGTGCATTGTAAACGCGGGCATCATTGTGAATAAACTCGACATGCGGCGATTGCTGACAGATTTAGGTCGAGTCCACTACATCTACACCCAAGAAGACAAGGTACTGAGCGAGGGTGAAGGGGATGTGATGGAAGTTTTTGCCAACCCGCAAAGGTCTACCTTAGTGGCTAACCATGCCCTATATTTGAATGTTTGTAGTTTTGACTATTTAGAACTCAAACAGTCGTCACAACAAGAAACCTACTTTGATTTGATGCAGGAAGGAGTGTGTCTGAGGTTGATTCCTCGGTCTACCCCTCTGCAAGAGCGACGGGAGCGAAGCTTCAATGTCAGCGCCATAGAAGCGATGATGGAGCAAGTACTCTCAGCTAGATGGGATGCAGAAATTGACGATGACTGTTCTGATTCTTTCTAAATAAGCTAATACTCTGGTAGGGACTGTCCTTAGTTGTTGGCAAAGGACAGTCTCTACCAGAAAATATTTAAGTTAAACAAACGTTACCTTAACAACTGTTATATAAATTTTATGTCGGGCTGCGCTTTATTGATTTAGGGGCAATTTATGAATTGCCCCTAAATTATGTAGTTTCGCGTAAGTTCTACAAGCGCATCTTCAAAAATTAAAAATGGTATGAGTGCCAATTTTTCATTTCAATGTCTTGCTTGCTGTAGTCAGACAAAAGCTAGAGCAGGAGTGTTTTTTACCCCTCACGGCCCTGTGGAAACCCCAAGATTTATGCCAGTGGGGACGCTAGCTAATGTCAAAACCATCACCCCTTCTCAATTACGAGATACTGGGGCACAGATGATTTTATCGAATACTTATCATCTTCACTTACAACCAGGAGAAGCGATCGTTGCTGGCGGTGGTGGGTTGCACAAATTTATGGGATGGAACGGGCCGATGCTCACAGACTCTGGTGGGTTTCAGGTATTCAGTTTAAGTGAGATGCGGAAAATTACTGAAGATGGAGTAACTTTTCGTTCACCCCATGATGGACAAATTATTAACTTAACACCAGAACGCTCCATTGAAATTCAAAATACTTTAGGGGCAGATGTGATCATGGCCTTTGATGAATGTCCGCCTTACCCAGCTACTCGCCAAGAGGTACAAACTGCCACCGATCGCACTTACCGTTGGTTAGAACGCTGCATAACTGCTCATCAACGTAGCGACCAAGCTTTATTTGGGATTGTGCAAGGAGGCGTATATTTAGATTTACGCTGTCGTGCGGCGGAAGCTTTGGCTAAGTTGGATTTACCCGGATACGCCATTGGTGGTGTGAGTGTGGGAGAACCACCAGAATTGATGGCTGAGATTGTCAAAGTCACAGCACCACTTTTACCCCCTGAAAAACCGCGTTACTTGATGGGTGTAGGTACTTATCGAGAAATGGCCATTGCCATTGCCTCTGGCGTAGATTTATTTGATTGCGTAATTCCCACACGCTGGGCTAGACACGGGACAGCAATAGTCCAAGGCGAACGCTGGAATTTGAAAAATGCAAAGTTTCGTGAAGATTTTGCCCCCATAGATGAAACTTGTCCTTGCTACACTTGTCAAAATTTCAGCCGTGCTTACGTATCTCATTTAGTGCGATCGCAAGAAATTTTAGCTTACACCTTGTTAAGCATTCACAACATTACTGAGTTAATTCGCTTTACCCAAAAGATTAGAGAAGCAATATTAAGCGATCGGTTTACCACAGAATTTGGTCACTGGCTGGAGGGAGTGGAGGATGGGGAGATGGGGAGATGGGGTGATGG
>NZ_JACKZU010000502.1:0-4616 GCF_014222165.1 Nostoc sp. 2RC | reverse complement strand
ATAAATAGAATTTGAATAAGATACTGTAAAGATATGATTTTTAATTGATAAAACCCTCATGTTTCTTACGGAAAAAAATTACATTGTTGTGTAATAATGGTGATACCAACTGTCAAACTTAGACATCACGTTTAAGATATATTTAAGTACAGCGATCCAGAAATTTGCCAAATACCATAATTTGAAACTTTATTCAACAATGAATAATAGCGCTGTCAAGCAATAAATTACTAGCTGTGATTAGTTAGTAATCATTGTGATTTTTGAAATGCAAATTTATTTGTATTCTGGAAATTGCTACTCATCTGAGTTCCAATACTGCCTAAATTTACAATTAATTAATAACTAATAATATTTCGATATGGCTATTAAACAAAAGACTGCTCTGAATCTGCAACCCATTAATCAATATGTGCAAGTAAGCTTCAAATATGACGTTCATTTTACTAGGGGTTTATTTGAATTAGATAATCTTTTATTGGCACAAGTGATTGCAGGTAATGAGGAAATAACTCCCAAACGAGTACTAGTAGTGGTAGATGAAGGAGTTTTAAATTATCAAAATGCATTGCTCAAAAAAATAGCACTTTACGGTCAGTGTTATGCAGATGTCATTACTTTGACTGGCGAACCAATCATCGTTCCAGGTGGAGAAGCTGTGAAGAACGATTCTAGATTTATAGAGCAAATTCACCAGCGCATTGATGCAGTTGGATTGTGTCGTCATTCCTACGTATTAGCAATTGGAGGTGGAGCCGTATTAGATATGGCAGGATACGCAGCAGCAACGGCTCATCGAGGAATTCGGCTGCTACGAGTACCGACAACAGTATTAGGACAAAACGATTCTGGTGTCGGGGTTAAAAATGGAATTAATGCCTTTGGCAAGAAAAATTTTCTTGGTACATTCATGCCACCTTATGCTGTATTAAATGACTTTGATTTTATTACTAGCCTTGACGATCGCGATTGGCGATCGGGTATTGCAGAAGCGGTGAAAGTCGCACTAATTAAAGATGTAGATTTCTTTAATTTTATTATGACTTATGCCGATAGATTAGCTAATCGAGATATGGAAATTATGGAAAAACTAATCTATCGTTGTTCGCAGTTGCACTTAGAACATATCGCTGGAAGTGGCGATCCTTTTGAAATGGGTTCATCGCGTCCTTTAGATTTTGGACATTGGGCTGCTCACAAATTAGAACATTTAACTAATTACAGTTTACGTCATGGAGAAGCTGTGGCCATTGGCATTGCTTTGGATACAACTTATTCATATTTAACAGGGCGACTTTTACAATCCGAGTGGCAAAGAATTTTAGTTACACTTAAAAAATTAGGCTTTACTTTGTATGTATCGGCACTAAAAGAACAACTAGATAATCCAGACCATCCTAACTGTATATTTAGGGGTCTTACCGAATTCCGCGAACATTTAGGAGGCAAATTAACAATCACCCTTCTAGAAGGAATCGGGCAAGGCATAGAAGTCAACGAAGTGGATTTATCTTTCTATAAAGATGCTATTTCCTTACTACAAGATTGGGAAATTTTGCATTAAAAAGACTTACTGGTAATAGAAAATAGGGAATAGATTTATCAAACAGAATATGTACGTCAGTCGTCATAATTCAAAATTGAATTATGTGCGAGTGGCGAATGAATAAACTGTGTTTTTACACCCTGCTAACTTAAAAATTTATCAGGCTTAAAAACTTATCAGGGTGCAATTAGTGGCGGGTGCTACTCAGAATTAATTGATTCTGACTTCTGAATTCTGATTCCTGAATTCTGACTTCTGAATTCTTCTTCAACCCTATTTTTTCTAATTTCTAGAGTGATAAATTAGGAATTATGAATTACCAAAGGCTGATATTTAGGAATATTTTTTCCATCAATAAGCTCATCTGATTGGGGATGGGAATTGATAATTTGCTTTAAAACCTGCATGAGGATACCTGGCTGAAAAAACGCACTAGGTGGTTTAAGTAAATTTATCACTTCCGAGAAAAGCTGATGAATTTCTGGACTGTTAGCTTGCAGTAGTAATAATCTATCCATATACAACTGCATAACTTTGCTAATCACATCGGGTTTTCCTCCCTCGGTAGCAGACCAGCGGAAGTCTTCACCTGTGGCCATTAACCAAGGTACAGAAATGGCTTTTCTTAGTTGCTTTTGAAAATATTGTGGGAAACCAATTAAATTACCTTGGGATTGCTGAGATAATCGTTTGCTTAAACATTCATCCAGAGTCAAAGCACCCAAAGCAGCGGTGGTCATACCTTGACCATAAACAGGATTGAAGGCACAAACAGCATCACCTATTACTATCAAACCTTCTGGTAATCGAGAAAGTTTTTCGTAGTGACGCAAATTATTTTCTGTGCGCCTATAGCCGTAGATGGGCGAGATGGGTTGAGCATCTTTTATGGCTTGATAGAGAATAGGCGATCGCAAACTCTGAGCAAAGTCTAAAAATCCAGCTTCGTCAGTTGGTGGATAATCTCGACTTACACCGGCGAGTGTGACAATCCAACGATTACCTTCAACTGGATACAATACAGCACTGCGAGTATCTTTTGGTGGTTTCGACGCGATTAACAAAAATTTCCAATCTGCCTGAAAACCCTCAGGAGGATGATACCAACGGCTGGCATAGCCTAAAAAAGAATTGACAACTGTTTGTTGCGGTGGCTGATAACCCAATTGCTCCAACCACTGTGGTGTTTGAGAATTGCGACCACTGGCATCTACGATTAAATTAGCGAGGATTTCGGCTTCGGGTTCGTTGCGAAAACTGACTCGTACTCCTGTAATGGTGGTTTTGTTGGCATTAGACAGCAAGTTAGTTACCTGTGCTGCTTGCACAAATTCAATTTGGTCATTAGCTGCCAAACGACGACGGATAGTCCACTCTAAAAGATTGCGGCTAGAAGTGCAGCTAATTAAATGAGAAGGAAAGCGTGGTGCCCAACCGTTATAACCCAGCCAAGGACAATCTGCTATGGAGTCTAAAATCGGCGCTCCTGAATTCGTTAATTCTGCGATGATGCCAGGAAACAGCTGCTCTAATATCTGCTGACCCCGAATCAGTAAAGCATGGACATGATGAGCTTGGGGTATACCGTGACGTTGTTCTGGTTTTTCGGGAAAGCGATCGCGCTCTATAACGGTAACGTGATGAAAGTACTTAGTTAGTACTTGAGCTGTCAACAGTCCAGCAATACTTCCCCCAATAACAATAGCTTTTTTTTCTATAGCTGTAGGAATTTGTAAATCAAACATTTGAGATTTAATTGAGCTTGATTGTTATTTTCCTACACTTAACAAGACAATACAAAATAGTCAACCCCTGCGAGGCAGTTCGCGCATTTACACATCATCAAACCCAGCCCTTTGCATAGGGAATATAGCAGTCCTAAATAAAAAAGTGAAATCTTGCTGCTGTTGACCTTTGACAGTCAACAGTCAACGACATTCAAATTGGTGGATAGAGTCCTAGTAGTCTGTCCCATTAATTTTGTAGGGAAAAATGTTCGTAGTAAGGACTTTAGTCCTTTATTTTTAAGCACTAAAGTGCTTACTACGAACCTTTCATAACAGTTAACGACATTCAAATCCGTGGATACAGTTCTATATTGTTCACGTAAATTCTATTCCCTACTCCCTATTTAAGTAACACTAGTAGTAAAGAACTTTTCTAAATTTCGCTTTTGAACAAAATTGAGATATTGAGGTGCAATTTCTGGAGTGAGCAATTCGATCATTAAGCGATTCTCAATCCAAAATTCAATGACTTCAAATTGACCCCGGTTACAATGCAGTACCCGCCATCCTTCCTCAGCTGCGATTTCTTCAATCTCTTTTTCACTAATAGACACACTCACTGCTGCGTGAACTGCATCAAATGGGCTATAATTTTGATTCTTACGAAATTGAACTTGTTGTTCGCCATCACCAGGAATCAACTCAGTTCCCAGGGGATAAACTTCAATTAATGTGCCTTTCTCATCCATAGCTATTGCTACATAGCTTCCAGGATGGGAAGGAAATGGAGCAACTTTTCCGCCCAATATTTTAGCTAAAACTTCGGCAACATGACGGGGATTATTGGCTGCAATGGAAATGTGATGAATCATTGGTTTTGCCTCCAAAATTTAGGTATTTTATAGTCAAAATCGTCCTTAATAATTTGTGAAATTTTACTGCCCAGGCTGTTATTTCACTACAGTCAACAGCCACCACTAATATTTTTCAAAACTCAAATAGGATTGCTATAGGAGTCTGATTTGATTTATGAAAAAATCTCATTAGACTTCTTGCAAAAGTCGGGAAAAGGGGCAGGGGAAAGGGGGAAAGGTTTGCTATTTTCCCTTTCCCCTTTAACCTTTTCCCTTTTCCCAAAAGAGTGCAAAAAGCATTTTTGTAAGAGGTCTATTATCTGTAGGGTGTGTTATGGCGTAGCCTAACGCACCTAAATCCTTTGGTACATGACGCCAAAGGCTAACGCAACGACAGTTAGTTCAAGTCGGGAAACCCGCCCACACGACTGGCTCCCCTATGTATATTTCTCCAAATCAAATATGAGTCCTATATATATACATATTATT
>NZ_JACKZU010000501.1:0-4623 GCF_014222165.1 Nostoc sp. 2RC | reverse complement strand
CCCAACCCCAACCCCAACCCTAACCCCAAATTAAAATTATGGATAGAACTAAAATCTGCATTACCACGCTTGAATATCCCCCAGACATTGGCGGTGTTGGGGAATCAGTGCATCGAATTGCTAACATGCTAATTACTCGCGGTTATGAAGTTCATGTTGTAGTTTTTCGCTCAAAACAACGCTTAGCTGCTGAGGGAATTCGTAGGCGGGCTGGTTGTACAACAATGCTGCAAAATGGAGTATTTGTACATCGGATTCAATCAGCAATTCGCAACAATGTTACAGAAATTCAAGATTTTTTTAGCGAAATTTATTTACAACTCAAATATTTACATCAAAAATACAATTTTAATTTATTTCACGCTTTTTTTCTCAATGAAACAGGTTATATAACCACCCTTTTAGCAAAAGAAAATGATGTTCCGGTAATCAATAGCGTTCGCGGTAATGATTTACATAAGCATATTTTTCATCCTAAACATCACGCTCAAATAGCGTGGATTTTAGAAAATTCTGATTGGGTAACATTTGTTAGTGGTGATTTGCTCAAAAGAGCGAGTATTATCGCTCCAAGTGTCAAGTTAAAATCATCAGCTTTTTGGAATTCCATTGCACCCATCAACTTTGAACAACTCCCTACGCCATCTTTAGTAAACGAATTATCAGGTATTGTTGTCGGTTCATTGGGTAGGTTCCGAGACAAAAAGGGAATTGAATTTCTCCTCGATGCTTGTGTAGAGTTGGGTGAAGAGTTAGATTTAACACTTTTGTTGGTGGGTGATTTTATTGATAAAGAGCGAGAATATTGGCAGCAGCAAATACAGCAAAGTCAAATTGGCCATCGCCTCTGCATCACTGGAATTACCAGTCGTCAAGAAGCTTTAGCATATCTGCCATACCTGGATATTTTTGCTATTCCGTCAGTGCATGACGGTTGTCCGAATACGCTCTTAGAAGCAATGTTAGCCAGTAGAGCAATAATTGGCACTCGTGTAGATGCGATCGCTGAAATTATAGAACACGGTGTAGACGGTTTGCTAGTCAACCCCGGCAATACACAAGAGTTAACCGCCGCAATACGATATCTAGCCACTCAACCACTACTACGGCAAAAGTTAGGCGCAGCAGCCAAAACAAAAGTAACTCAACAGCTGACTCCATCAGTGGAATTCCAAAACTGGATAAATGTTTACCAACGAGCTTTAGGGAGATCTGAAGCTGTTTTGTTAGACAAAATATCCCTTGTGTAATACGTTTGAAGCGGTAATTTAGACCTAGCAACTCAATTGCATCGCCTAGCAACTCAATTGCGTCGCATTGCAACTCAATTGCGTCGCCTCACAACTCAATTGCATCGCATCACAACTCAATTGCATCACCTAGCAACTCAATTGCATCGCCTTGCAACTCAATTGCATCGCCTTGCAACTCAATTGCATCGCCTTGCAACTCAATTGCGTCCATCGCAACTCAATTGCGTCGCCTTGCAATCAAATTTCGTCCACTTAAAAATTGACAGCACTATCCAGCAACTCCAGATTTTATCCCAGTTGTCAGATAAATCCTATCTCCATACATTCCCATTTTCTATTCGCCACTATGAACAAACCACAAATCACTATAATTGTTTCGCAACGGGAGCGATTTAGTTACACGCGCGAATCTCTAGAAAGCATTTACCAACACACTGAACTACCTTTTTCTTTAATTTATGTAGATGGTGGTTCGCCGCAACACGTCCACCGCTACTTGCAACAACAAGCGCAAGAAAAAAAATTTCAATTAATCCGCACAGAACATTACCTTTCACCAAACCAAGCCCGCAACTTGGGTTTACAACAAGTTGAAACTGAGTATTTAGTATTTATCGACAACGATGTAATTGTTAGTCCGGGCTGGCTAAACTCCTTAGTGGAATGCGCCCAAGAAACAAAAGCCACTGTAGTGTGTCCGTTGACTTGTATCGGTAAACCTTTAGGAGAAA
Source organism: Nostoc sp. 2RC (assembly GCF_014222165.1). Taxonomy (NCBI): domain Bacteria; kingdom Bacillati; phylum Cyanobacteriota; class Cyanophyceae; order Nostocales; family Nostocaceae; genus Nostoc; species Nostoc sp. 2RC. The sequence continues at coordinate 2,639 of NZ_JACKZU010000501.1, read as the reverse complement.
CAGTACATCTGGCGGGTGGTGAAGCTCATATTGTTGTGGAACAAAAGGAAAGTAAAGTCAAACGCCGATTGCATGAAAAACATTACTTTGTCAATCGCAAAGTTGTTGAAATCCGCCATCAACTTTATCGCCAACAATGCGAGTTTGCCGAGTTTCATTGTATGTTAGTTCGCGCTGAGATTTTCCAGCAAATCGGATTGTTAGACGAAAAATTGCTGAGTACGCGGGAACATATCGATTTTTGTCTGACGGTGGCTGAGGCTGGAGGGACTTTTTACTGCGAACCGACTTCGGTGGTTACCTATGTACCGGGGCTAAAGTTTGAATTGTCAGAACTGGCATTTTTTATGCTGCGTTGGAGTAATGCTTGGGAAACTGCTAGTTTAGAACACTTCGCCCAAAAGTGGCATTTGACAGTGAAAGACAAGTATTTTCAAAAGCGTTATCAAAGGATGGGACACCGTCGCCATCAGGGATTTTTGAAGCCGTTATTAAACCGCCTAACCTTTGGATACAATCCCTTGTGGTTAGAAAAAATAGCCATCGCTCTAGAAAAAAAACTCAATTATTATATTAGCGATCGCTACACTCAAAACCAAGTTGGTTGTTGACGGTTCACAGTCAACAATACATTGAAATTTGGGATTTTGGATTAAAAAAATTTACTACAAAGTTCCAAATTTATAACAATACTTTCCATACCAATTTGCTATTAATTACGAATCACCAATTATTATAATGGCGGCTAAAGATTCTAAAAGTCTCAGGGCAGCTTTACCGGGAATTGTCCGGATTTTGCGGCGATTTGCGCCCCAGTTGAGTAAACAAAAGACGCTGCTGATTGCCTCTTTTGTGGCATTGATGGCTGAAATTTTCTTACATTTGCTGGAACCCTGGCCGCTAAAGTTCATTTTTGACTATATTCTTGTGCCTGGTTTTCAGCCCCAGTCTTTGGGAATTCCTGTGTTATCAGGACTGGGACAGTTTGGCCTATTAACAGCTTTGACTTTGGGGTTAGTAGCGATCGCTTTACTGCGGGCTACTGCTGCTTATTTTAGTGTAGTGGGAATGGCGCTAGCTGCTAGCCATGTGTTGACTGAAATTCGCTCTGAACTTTACAGTCATCTGCAAAATCTCTCGCTGTCATTTCATCACAAAGCCAAGACAGGGGATTTAATTACCCGCGTTACCTCCGACATCGAAAGACTGCGGGAGGTGACGGTGATGGCGGTGTTACCTTTAATTGCCCATTCCCTGACTTTGGTGGGGATGATATTTGTGATGTTCTGGCTGCACTGGGAACTAGCGCTGATAGCCGTCGCCGTTTTTCCTTTGTTTGTTTTTTGTACCATACGGTTGACAAAACGCATCAGACAAGTAGTGCGATCGCAACGTCAACGGGAAGGGGCAATGGCAGCAACAGCAGCAGAATCCATTGGGGCGATTAAAGTTGTCCAAGCCCTATCTCTGCAAAATATGTTAGAGAATAGCTTTTCTCGCCATAACCGCCAAAGTTTAAAAGAAAGTGCCAAAGCTCAAAGATTAGCAGCCGGTTTAGAGAGGATGGTGGAACTGCTAGTGGGTATTGCCACTGCTTTGGTGTTATGGCGGGGCGTACAACTAGTATTGAAGCAAGCAATCACACCAGGGGATTTACTGGTATTTGTCAACTATCTGCGGATTGCTTTTAAGCCCATGCGCCAACTTGCCAAGTATACCGGACAAATCGCTAAAGCTACCGCCTCCGGCGAACGCATCTTAGATGTCTTAGACACAGTACCAGACATCCGCGATGTGCGGGGAGCAACAGAAGCACCACCTTTGCGGGGAAGCGTCCGCTTTGAAAATGTCAGCTTTGCCTACGAACCCACAAACAGAATCTTGCACAACATCACTTTTGAGGTGCAACCAGGTCAACGCATTGCCTTAGTGGGGCCATCGGGCGGTGGTAAATCGACTTTAGTTAGTTTACTGTTACGCCTTTATGACCCAATAGAAGGACAAATTTTAGTTGATGGCGGCGACTTGCGCCAGTACAAATTGCAATCCATTCGCCGACAAATTAGCGTCGTCCTACAAGATACAATTTTATTTGCTGCCAGCGTCAGAGATAACATCGCCTACGGTTGTTTGGGAGCTTCTGACGAAGCAATAGAAAAAGCTGCGCGTTTAGCAAACGCCCACGATTTTATCATGGCACTACCCGAAGGCTACGAAACAGTATTGGGAGAAAGAGGGGCGACACTTTCCGGAGGACAACGGCAGAGAATTTCCATTGCTCGTGCTGCCATTCGTCAAGCCGCCATCGTCATATTAGATGAGCCAACCACTGGCTTGGACAACGAAAACGAACGCGCCGTCAACGAAGCACTCGATCGCTTAACTCACAAACGCACCACCTTTGTAGTGTCCCATAACCTTAGAGCGATCGAACAAGCCGATTTAATTTTTTACATCGAAAACGGCCGAATTTTAGAACAAGGCACTCACAAACAACTGCTGCGCTTCAATGGACGATACGCCGCCATGTATACCTGTGAAAAGCAAGTGGGGAGTGGGGATTGGGTGTTGGGGAGATGAGAGAGATGGGGAGTTGGGGAGATGAGGGGATAGGGAAGTGTGGGGAGTGTGGGGAGTGT
>NZ_JACKZU010000500.1:0-4672 GCF_014222165.1 Nostoc sp. 2RC | reverse complement strand
TGATTGCAATATTAATGACAAGTTAATTGGGTCGGAGTAAAAATTGGTCGTGGGAAAAAAGAGGTGAGGGGATGGGAAGATGGGGAGGGGAGTGGGGAAAGGGAAAGGGACAAAGGGGAAAGGAAAGATCCCTTCTTGTCCTCTCTTACAAAGTTTGGATCGGAGGAGACCTTTGCTCCAACTTTGCGCCTTTTCCCTTTTCCCTTTTCCCTACCCGAAGGGTTTTGTCCCATACCTATGCTATTTTGCTAATTCGCTCTCAATTGCGTTGATTAGTTCTGGTGAAGATGGGTGGATATTGCTTTTAAATCTAGCTACCACTTCACCTTGCTTATTCACTAAAAATTTTTCAAAATTCCAAGCAACATCGCCTGTTGGCTGAACAGCTTTGGTAAGTCGCTCATAAAGCGGGTGCTGTTGTGAGCCTTTGGCGTGAATTTTATCGAATAATTCAAAGGTAACACCATATTGACTTGTACAGAATTTGACAATCTGTTCGTTGCTTCCGGGTTCTTGCGCGCCAAAATCGTTACAGGGGAACCCCAAAACACGTAACCCAGCTTCTTTGTATTTTTTGTTCAAGTCTTCTAAACCGCTGTACTGGGATGTATAACCGCAGTAGGAAGCGACATTCACGATTAAAAGTACTTTTCCTGCGTAGTCTTTTAATTGCTTGTCCTGGTCATTGATGGTTTTGACCACGATATCAGAAATTGTGTTGCTCATTTGGCATCAATCGGAATTGATAGGGAATATTGCCAAGTCTCCCATATTACAGGTACTTTGAAATCGATTTAGTTGAGAAAAGTAGGCTACTAGGCACTGGGGACTAGTCACCAGTCACCAGTCTCTAATCCCTGAACTTGTGATAACCTGTTTGTAAATTGCTCTATTAATCCGCTATTTCAAACAAAATCTCGGAAATATGCGTTGCTTTTAATACAAAAATTCATAGCTTAGTAATCAAACTACAGATGCACCAAAAAAGAAGTTCGATTTCAGGAAGCCTTACCTGAAGATAATTTCTGGCTGAAATAAAAAATATGAGGTGAGCTATGGCGATTCTCAAATTAGAAGATGATACAATCCTCACGGATATCAATGATATTGGTCAAGAACTCACACCCTTAAATATCCAACTCAACCGTTGGGCTGTGGGAGATAATCCAGAGTTACATCGTTTACTGGCAGAAGATAGCCTCAATGACGATGAAAAAGAACAAGTACTAAAAGCACTGGATGGTTATTTTAACGAACTACAACAAACAGCAGGCTATCAATCACGGGATCTGATTGTTCTCCATCCAGGAGTTCCCAACCTCGATGAATTAATGGTCAAGTTTGACCAAATCCACACCCATGCTGATGATGAGGTACGCTACGTCATTGATGGAGAAGCCATTTTTGGCTTTGTGCGTCCCGATGGTAGCCAGGTAGAACTGACAGTCCAGAAAGAAGAGTACATCAACGTACCAGCCGGCACTGAACATTGGTTTCACCTCACCCCAGCACGGCGAATTAAAGCAGTGCGCTATTTTATCAGCACAGGAGGTTGGGTTCCTCAATACATAAATAAAGAAATTCGCCTTCATCGCGCAGTAGCTTGAAAAATGCCGAAAAACGAAGAAATGGCAGGACAAAAAGTGCAGCGAATTGTTTTTTGCGACTTTGACGGTACTATCACAGTGGAGGAAACCTTTGTTGCAATTTTGAAAAAATTTGCTCCAGAATTGTCTGCAAAATTAATACCAGAAATGTATGCACAACGGCTCACACTGCGAGAAGGTGTCCGAGAAATCTTGCAATCAATTCCATCTTCTAGCTATGGCGAAATTTTAGAATTTACTCGAAAACAACCAATGCGCCCAGGATTTTTGGAACTGCTGGATTTTCTGGACTTTCAAGGAGTACCCCTAGTGGTGGTTTCTGGGGGACTGCGAGGAATGGTAGAAGTTGTTTTGGGTGCAACGCAACAGCGAGTTCATGCCATCCATGCCGTTGATGTGGATATTACTGGTAGTCTGTTAAAAGTCCACTCGGATTATGAAGGAGAAACCGAACTAGTAGCCAAGGTAGAGGTAATGGCAGAGTATCCCGCTAATGAGAAAATTGCCATTGGGGACTCGCTGACTGATTTGAATATGGGACTGGAGGCATCTTTGGTATTCGCTCGCGATCGCCTAGCAGAGTATCTTAATCAATACCAAAAACCGTATATTCACTGGAATGATTTCTCCGATATCCGCGATTATCTACTAAAATCATGGAGTTCAGGATGATACAGCAAACCCTAGCTGACCCTCGTCTGGAGTTAATTGCTACAGCACATGACTTTTATCAACAAGGTTGGATGGTGGGAACTGCTGGCAATCTCTCAGTACTTTTACCTGATGGTAGCTTCTGGATTACAGCTAGCGGTCGCTCTAAAGGAGAATTATCACTGAATGATTTTGTGCGTATTTATCCAGACGGTAAGCAGGATTCCTCAAATAATTTAAAACCCTCCGCCGAAACCGCCATTCATCAGGTACTTTATACCTTATTTCCCCAAGCAAAAGCTTGCTACCACATCCACTCAGTAGAGGCGAATTTAGTTTCTCGGTTTGTAACTGGAGACTCTTTACCTTTACCACCTCTGGAAATGCTCAAAGGTTTGGGAATTTACCAAGAAAATCCCCATTGTCTGATTCCCATTTTCACCAACCATTTACAAGTTTCCCAAATCGCCACCGACATTCAACAACGCTTCACAATTACCCCAGCCCAACTATCAGCCCTACTCATCCGCGACCACGGCGTTACAGTTTGGGCACCTTCTCCTGAATCTGCCCGTAACTACATTGAGTTGGTAGAGTATATTTTTCGCTACATGGTGGCTGCTTGGGGAGTGGGGATTTGGGAGATGGGGAGATGAGTTTTTCACCTCTGCCCAATGCCCAATGCCCAATGCCCAATACCCAATGCCCAATACCCAATGCCCAATGACTAACCAAACTATTCGCGTTATCGCCCATGTTATTGCTTTGCCTAACAAAGTAGAAGAACTTAAAGCTGTGTTGTTAGAACTCGTTGAACCAACTAGACAGGAACCAGGTGCAATTAAGTATGAACTTTTGCAAAATCAATATGATCCAACAGACTTTACTTTTGTGGAAGAGTGGATTTCTAATGAAGCGTTGAATACTCACATGGACACACCCCATTTTCAAGAAGCAGCAGCTAAACTTGATGGTTTGGTGGCTGCTGCGCCAGATATCCGCCGTTACCATCTTTTGGCTTAGCATAATACCTTATTTCAGCTATGGGAATTTTTCCTGACTTCTGTTAGAAGTCTAATAATTAAATCAGAGTGCTATAAATTCTCAGATTGAAGCGATCGCTCCAGAATCAAGGCAACATTCTGAAGTATCTTGATCCTGAGACCTTAGTCGAAAATTTAAAGTTGCAATATGTATGTGCCAATTGCTTGGAATGAATTGCAATGTCCCAACGGATATTTGCTTTTCTTTTGAAGGTTTTTCTGCACGGGGAGGAAAAACGGATCATCATAGTGATGGTTGGGGCATTGCTTTCTTTGAAGGAAAGGGATGTCGGATGTTTTTAGATGCCCAACCTTCTGTTGCTTCTCCAGTGGCGGAATTCGTGCGGAGTTATCCCATCCATTCTACCCATGTCATCGCCCATATCCGCAAAGCTACTCAGGGTGAAGTTGCTTTACATAACTGCCATCCATTCCGGAGAGAGTTGTGGGGTAAGTATTGGGTATTTGCCCATAACGGTAATTTACCAGATTTTCAGCCAGAAAATACAGGTTTTTATCAAGCTGTAGGTGATACCGATAGCGAAAAAGCATTCTGCATGATGTTAGAAAAATTACGAGAATCTTTTCCTCAAGGTGAGCCTTCCATAAAAGAACTCTATTCTGTGCTGCGAGAAATTACCAATGAAATCGCAAAATTCGGTATGTTTAACTATTTACTATCTGATGGAGAACACTTTTTTGCTTATTGTTCAACCAAACTTAGCTATATTGTCCGCCAAGCGCCCTTTGCTGCTGCCCATTTGATTGATCAAGATATGACTGTTGATTTTCGAGAAGTGACTACCGAACGCGATCGCGTCGCCGTCATCGCTACCACTCCTCTAACTGACAATGAAGTTTGGACACAAATCCAACCCGGAGAATTGCTGGTATTTCAGGATGGATTACCGTCGAAATATGCTTCCAGTTAACAGTGGATCTAGGCTCAATACGGTTCAGTTAAAGGGGAAAGGGGAAAGGGGAAAGGTTTCAAATACATCAGACCTCTTGCACAAGAGTGCTTTTTGCACTCTTGTGGTCAAAGGGATGCATCTTTATTGGGGAAAGGGAAAATACCAAACATGCACCCCGTTTCCCAATTTCTCTTAGAAGTCTATCCCTTACCCCTTAATTTTTTCCCAGACCAGAAGGGAAGTGTATCAATAATTTTGTGAATTAGTATAATACCAAATTAACAGAGAAAGTATTATTTTAAATTTTTTAAAAGGTTTTTAGCCAAGGTTTTAATCCAAAATCTCAAACTTGTACTGAGTCTGTAGAAATATCTAAAATTCTAAATTGGTATTACCTCTCTCCATGAATCTAATTTGGCTCAACTACTTAATAAAAATAATTTAGAAATTTTCGTAT
>NZ_JACKZU010000499.1:0-4771 GCF_014222165.1 Nostoc sp. 2RC | reverse complement strand
CATCTCCCCATCTCCCCCAATCCCCAGCCATAAGTTAATCGGATTTGAAATTTGGGAAGAATAAACTCTGGTGAGATTACGCAAAACACTGTAATTCATAAAAAGAGGCTTTAATCCCTATGAGTTCTGATTTTCAACCCCCACCTAAGAGTTTATCCATCCTGGCTTCTGTTGGAGGAGTGGTGACTGCTGTTGTGGCGATCGCTGGGTTTAATTTTTGGTCACAACAAATGTCTTCAACTTCTGTGGATCGACCAGAACTATCAACATCCAAGATAGCTTCACCAGCAAAGGAACCCTTACCAAGTACTCCTTTTAGTGCCGAAGAAGCTGAAACAATTGCCAAGCTTGACGCTACATCTGTGGTTTTACCAGGTGAACCGATTCCTGCTAACCAATTAACAATAGCCATCACTCCTTATGTTGCTCCTGGTGCAGGATCGTTAACTAAAGAAGAAATCGCAACAGCTCGTCAAGCTTGGTCATATTTCCAGCGTAACTGGAATGACGAAACTGGTTTGGTTAATTCTGTTGATGGTTTTCCCTCTGTAACTATGTGGGATCAATCAGCTGCGATGGCCGCCTTAATCAGCGCTAGAGAACTCAATATTGTATCTGCGGCTGAATTTGATGCCAAAATGACCAAAATGTTGAAAACACTGGCATCTATCCCCTTATACAAACAAGAACTACCCAACAAAGTCTACAATGCAAAAACCCTGATACCCGTTAATTATGGTCAACTAGAAAAACAAGAACAAATTGGTTGGTCTGCCATTGATTTGGGGCGGATGGCAATCTGGCTAAAAATAGTTGGTGCAAAGTATCCCGAAATGCGATCGCTCTCCAATGATGTTTGGAAACATTGGCAAGTCAAGCGTCTCACCAAAAATGGGCGAATGTATGGTACTAGCGTCATCAAAGGTAGAGAACAGTACAACCAAGAAGGTCGCTTGGGTTATGAGAATTATGCTGCCTATGGTCTGAAACTTTGGGGCTTGGATGTTAACAAAGCTTTGGATTATCAGTCGAATACTGCCTTTGTAAATGTTTACGGACAAGGAATTCCTTACGACAAACGTGATTATAAAAAATCTGAAGCCAATAACTATGTTTTGAGCGAACCTTATATATTAGATGGTATTGAAACTGGGTTTCAAGCTTTGCCCAAAGCCTACGCCGATAGAATTTTAGCTGCTCAAGAATCTCGCTATCAAGCGACAAAACAATTAACTGCCGTCACAGAAGACAATTTGGATCGTCCTCCTTACTTTGTTTACAGCAGTTTGTTTGTCAACGGAGAACCTTGGGCTACCATCACAGACACCCGCCAACAGCGTAATGATTTGCGCTTTTTAAGTGCTAAAGCAACGGTAGGCTGGCATGTGCTTTATAACACCGCTTACACGCGCCAGCTATTTGATTTCGTCCAAACCAACCTCAAATCAAAAGATGGTTGGTACAACGGTTTTTATGAATCTCTGCGTCAGCCGAATAAAGCTCTGACAGCTAATAATAATGGCGTAATTTTAGAGAGTTTGCTCTATAAACAAGTCGGACAACCGCTTACCGTTTGGGCAGGAGTTAAAAGAAGTAGCAAGTTAAATTAAACTAGTCACTTGACTGTGATACGAATCATCACTCCAGCGAACTGTCGCCGCACCACACAGCGCCGATTAATTTTGTTTCCAAATTGCTGGGGTGATGCTATGCGTATCACTTCAAAACCCAGCTTTTACTAAAAAGTGAATCCTGGTTGATTTTCTCGTAGAACAGCCAAAAATACAGATTGCGCTTCCTGCTGTGCTACTCAACGTTCATCTTCTACTATTACTGTAATCGTAAAGCGTAATGATAAAACTCTTCATCCTTGATATATCCTTGTGTTTTATAAAGCTTTTGGGCATTTGTGTTAGAAATATGAGTCGCTAATATTACTCGAACTGCACCACTTTCTTTGGCATATTCTTGGGCAGCACTCATCAATAAGGTTGCAACCCCCTTCTGGCGATGGGACTCTTTGACATACAAATCGTTCAATATCCATACTCGCTTCATCGACACTGAAGAAAAACTCGGATAAAGCTGAGTAAACCCAATTATTTCTCGATTTTCATTAGCTGCAAATACTACTGAATCATTATTCTGAAAACGTTCTTTGAGAAACTCTTTGGCAGCTTCAATATCTGATACCTGATGATAAAAAACGCGGTATTCATCAAACAGTATCGACAGACTTTCAAGATGATTAATATTAGCTAAAAAAACTTCCATATGACTTTTCCTCCCCTTACTCCTGTGTAAATTTTTCATTGAATCTGAATTCAGATTAGCTTAAGGAGGGTTCTCAAAGCGATCCAGTGGTCTGTCCCATTAATGTTGTAGAAAAAAATGTTTGTAGTAAGGACTTTAGTCCTTGATTTTTAACCACTAAAGTGCTTACTACGAAACTTTCAGAACTAATGGGACAGACCTAGCCTGAACTCAACCTTCTGACGAAGTTTTGAGGTTTTCATCCCCTGTTTGCTTGCCAAGTCAGGACTTGCGTTTGCACACTGTTTGTGAAATACTACTTCTAAAATACGGTAAATCGGTAAAGATTAAGTGTTTTATGCAGTTACCACATATACTTACCTCAAAGCGATTGGAAGCTAATCTCAAACCATGACAAACAGAGAAATTCGCACTAGTCAGGTTAAAGTCCCCAACGGTGATTTACAAATTGACGCTTACTTAGCCGAACCAGTAGAAAAAGGAACTTTCCCGGCGGTGATTGTGATTCAAGAAATCTTTGGGGTAAACATACATATTCGGGAAGTTACCGAGAAATTTGCCAAAGAGGGTTATGTAGCCATTGCTCCGACTTTGTTTCAACGTACTGCTCCTGGTTTCGAGGCTGGGTACAATTCAGAAGATGTCCAAAAGGGGAGACAGTATAAAGAGCAAACCAAAGCAGAGGAAATATTGAGCGATATTCAGGCTGCGATCGCTTATTTAAGAACTTTACCAAATGTACAACCAGATGCCATCGGTTCCATTGGTTTCTGTTTTGGTGGTCACGTCGTTTACCTAGCTGCCACATTACCAGATATTAAAGTTACAGCTTCCTTTTATGGTGGTGGAATTACAAACTCAACTCCCGGCGGTGGAGAACCAACCATCACACGCACTCCCGATATTAAAGGCCCCATATATGCATTCTTTGGTCTCGAAGATCAAGGAATTCCCTTAGAACATACACAACAGATAGAAGCAGAATTAAAGAAACATCAAATTCCCCATACCATCTTCCGCTACGAGGGAGCAGGACATGGTTTCTTTTGCAACCATCGCGCTAGTTATAATCCCGAAGCTGCTGCTGATGCTTGGAAAAACGTTGTAGAACTGTTCCAAAAGAATCTCCAGCTGCAAACTGTCTAAATCTTTGTCTTAAGAAATTGCAAAAAACAAACAGTTAACTGTTAACCGTCAATAGAGGGGAGTCTGGTGTTTGGGGAAAATAAGTTGCCCGTTGGGTCTAAATTTCTGACCCTACTCCCTACTACTCTCTAGGAATCATATTTGATTGGGTGAAAAAACTCGCCCTCACATCAATAAAGATTGATTTCTTACTCTTCATTGCCTACTCTCTGGCTATCGCGCTTCGCCCACCAAGCAAATTATTTTGTCAATCAAAAAAGATTCCCATAGCAAATAAAAATCAAGTATTACACCCATGATTACCGCCTTAAAACAGCCAAGAGTGAAAATTTTTCACAAGTTTTCACTATTTGTATTGCCCGGATTATTAACAATTTCAACAACCTTAGTTAGTTGCTCAGTCGAAACTCCAAAATCAGAAAATAAAACCACTGGTTATCAAGCAAAAATAGTTCGCATGGGATATCAAAGTTCTGGCGATATTGTCAGACTCAAAGGATTGATTGAAAAACGTTTACAACCTTTAAATGTTTCTGTAGAATGGGCGCAATTTGCTGCCGGACCACAACTAATGGAAGCGATGAATGTGGGTAGAGTTGATATTGGTTCTGTAGGCGAAACTCCGCCAATATTTGCTCAAGCTGCTGGTACATCTTTAGTTTATATTGCTAGTAACAAACCTAGTACTGGAAAAGGAAGCGGCATTATAGTTCAAAATAATTCCCCTATTCGTACTCTAGCTGACCTGAAAGGTAAAAAGGTAGTTTTCCAGAAAGGTTCTGCCTCTCATTATTTATTAATAAAAGCCTTAGAAGAAGCCGGTTTGAAATATAGTGATATTCAAGCCTTGAGTCTACCTCCTTCAGAAGCCCGTGATGCATTTATTCAAGGAAAAATTGATGCTTGGGTAACTTGGGATCCTTATTTAGCGGTGGCACAAAAAAAGGCGAATGCCCGTGTGTTGAGAGATGCTAGCGGCATTGCTACTCAAGGCGGATATTACATGGCAGCGCGAAAATTCGCTACAGAAAATCCCAAATTAGTGCAATTAGTCCTTGAGGAAATAAATAACACAGGTCAATGGGCTGACAAAAATCGAGCAGAAGCTGTAAAACTGATTGCTCCTAATTTAAAAATTGATGAAGATATTTTAGAAACAATGGTCTCAAGACGAAACTACGGTTTAAGACCAATTACTCCAGAAATCATGGAGAATCAGCAGAAAATCGCCGATTTATTTGCTAAGGAAAAAATAATTCCTAAATCTATCAATATTCAGGAAGCGATGCTGACTACTGAACAATATGCAGCCATCACACCAGAAACTATTACTCAAAGCAGCATTAAATAG